>JBDTTM010000289.1:0-5489 GCA_039930605.1 Bacteroidota bacterium | reverse complement strand
TAATTCTTTCTTAGCCATTGTTAGTTGTTGAGTGTGCGAAGATAGTTGAAGAAACGAATTTTCAAATTAATGACTTATGAATTCAGCCATAGAGTTCGTCTAAACGCACCCTGAGATACCTGTTAACGGCAAAAAAAGTACTGATGACTGAGAGTAAAATACCAAGTATGATGATGCCGGCAAAAAGAACTCCATTTTCTTTCAAATCCTCCAGCTGAACAAATTCGGGAAGCTTCATACGAATAAAATAAAGCAACCCACCGAGTAAGAGGCATGCAACCAGGCCTGCGTATAGCCCATGTGCAAATGCCCGGGAAATAAATGGCTTTCTGATAAATCCTTTTGTTGCGCCTACCAACTGCATACTTTTAATTAAAAATCTCCTTGCATACATGGAAACCCTGATGGTGCTATTGATGAGCGCTACAGCAATGAAAAACAGTAGCAAGCTAAACGCAAGAATGCCGATGGCAATTATTCTGAAATTTTTATTCATTGTATCTACTTCGCCCTGGCGGAAGAAGACCTCACGAACCATTTTATCCTTCTGAATATCAGTTGAAATTTGTTTGAGAATAGGAGCCTCGGAATAGTCAGCGTTCATCTTTAATTCAAAAGACGCGGGAAGTGGATTTTCATCGAGCATTCCTGTAGCATCCTGTCCAAGATTTTCGGATTTTTTAAGACTATCAAGTGCCTCTTGTTTGGAAATAAATCTGACAGATTTCACTGCAGGGTTTTTCTCCAGCAAACTTTGAAATGCACTGATTTCCTGTTCGCTAACCTCATCGTTTAAAAAGACGTTAAGCTGAACATGTTCCTTTACATATTCAGAAATTTTCCTGGCATCCAGTACCAACATACCCAGCAATCCCAACATAAAAAGGACCAGAGAAATGCTGATTATTGAAGATAGATAGGTTGACCTGAGACGCCTATGACCGCTTTTTGCTTCTGACATACTGCTATTCATCGCAAAAATATAGAAATGAACCAATCTAAGTACGAATGAAATACCAATTTACGAATAGGAGGATGTCAGGAACAGCCTTTCATTATACGAATAGCGAAACGCTACGAATATACAAATGTACGACTGAGCTACTGTTGAATTCATAAATTCGCCGCCTACTAGATATTCGTAAATTCGCAGTCTTACGCCTCCTGCCGGTAAGCAAGTTATTCGTACATTATGGAGTATAATTTTAAGGAAATAGAAAAAAAATGGCAGCAGTATTGGGCCAAGAATAAAACTTTCGTGGCTGTCAATCCCTCTCCTCCAGAGAAGGCCGGGGTGAGGCCTAAATTTTATGTGCTTGATATGTTCCCTTACCCAAGTGGAGCAGGACTACATGTAGGGCACCCACTCGGGTATATTGCATCCGATATTTATGCGCGTTATAAAAGATTGAAAGGATTCAATGTGTTGCATCCAATGGGTTTCGATGCTTTCGGATTGCCGGCGGAACAGTATGCTATTCAAACAGGTCAGCACCCTGCAATTACGACAGAACAAAATATAAGCCGTTATCGGGAGCAGCTCGATAATCTCGGACTCTCATTTGACTGGGACAGGGAAGTCCGGACATCAGATCCCGCTTATTATAAATGGACACAGTGGATTTTTCTGAAATTATTTAACTCTTGGTACAATGAGGAGACGGGGAAAACGGAACCATTGAATACGCTTGAAGAGAAATTCAAAAGTCAAAAGTTAAAAGTCAAAAGTGAAACAGCCAATAAGAATTGGAGTGATTTGAATGAAAAGGAACGCAGTGATGTACTCATGGATTACCGGTTGGCTTATCTGAGTGAGGCTTATGTAAACTGGTGTCCGGCACTTGGAACTGTATTGGCAAATGATGAAGTGAAAGACGGAGTGAGTGAGCGTGGTGGTTACCCGGTGGAAAAGAAGAAGATGAAACAATGGAGCATGCGCATTACCGCGTTTGCGGATCGACTGTTGAATGACCTTGAAGGAATTGACTGGAGTGAATCGATCAAGGAGCAACAGAGGAACTGGATCGGGAAGAGTGTTGGAGTGGAGTTGAAATTCCGCCTCATCCCTAGCCCTTCTCCAATGAAGAAGGGGACAAATTCCGTTTCTGCTCATGAAAAATATAAATATGAGACTGCTGAGAAATCATTTTGGCCGCTTTTGAAATTGTACTCTAAAGAGAATCGAAAGAATTTAACTGATGCTGAAAAAATTATTTGGGAGGCGGTTCGTGATAGTAAGTTAGGTTACAAAATCAGGCGGCAGCATCCAATAAATATTTTTATTGCAGATTTTGTTTGTCTAGACAAAAGATTGGTCATCGAAATTGATGGCGATATCCACGACCACCAAAAAGAATATGACGAAGAAAGAACTTTGCTATTGAACGGTGAGGGATTTAGTATAATTCGCTTTACAAATAATGAAGCAATCAATCATACCGAAGAGGTAATTCAAAAAATTAGAAACGAATTATCGGCAGGTGCTTCACCTTTTCCTTCAGAGACGGGGTTGGGGGATGAGGCCTGCATTGACATATTCACTACCAGACCTGATACCATCTTCGGAGTTTCGTACATGACGCTTGCCCCTGAGCATGAGTTGGTTGATAAAATAACAACTGATTCACAGCGTGCTGCGGTACAGAATTATATCCTGGAAACAAAAAACAGGAGTGACCGCGAGCGGATGGCTGAAGTGAAAAGGATCAGTGGTGTATTTACGGGAGCGTACGCAATTCATCCATTTACGGGAAAACAAATTCCTGTTTGGGTGGGCGACTATGTACTTGCTGGTTATGGCACGGGCGCTGTAATGGCTGTCCCGGCACATGATTCACGCGACTATGCATTTGCAACGCATTTCAATCTTCCAAAGCCACAAGTGATTCAACCCAAAACAGAATGGGATTTTTCTACATCATCTTACGATGAAAAAGAAGGCACCTGTATCAACTCAGATTTCCTGAATGGCTTACATGTGAAGGATGCGATTAAAAAAGCAATTGATGAAATTGAAAAGCGCGGACTGGGAACAAGGCAAATCAATTATCGCCTGCGTGATGCAGTTTTTGGCCGGCAAAGATATTGGGGCGAACCGATTCCGATTTATTATGAGAATGGAATTCCAAAAGCTGTAGATGAAAAAGATTTGCCTGTGATACTTCCGGAAGTGGATAAATATCTACCGACAGAAGATGGTGAACCGCCATTGGCAAGAGCCAATAACTGGAAATACAGGCCTCACCCCCAAACCCCCTCCAAAGAAGAGGGGAGTTCTTTCCCATTAGAAACGACAACTATGCCCGGTTGGGCCGGCAGCAGCTGGTATTATTTGCGTTACATGGACGCGCACAATGAGAAAGAGTTTGTATCAAAAGATGCCGTACAGTATTGGCAGGATGTGGATTTGTACATAGGCGGAAGCGAACATGCAACTGGACACTTGCTATATGTCCGGTTCTGGACAAAAGCGCTTTATGACCTCGGATTGATTCCGGTTATTGAACCTGCGAAAAAGTTGATTAACCAAGGGATGATACAGGGAAGATCAAATTTTGTTTATCGCATTAAGGATACGAACAAATTCGTGTCTAAAAATCTGAAAGCAAATTATGATACCAATACATCAAATGTAGATGTGAATATTGTAGAAGATGATGTTCTTGATTTGGATAAATTCCGTCAATGGAGGGAAGAAAATGCAAATGCAGAATTTATTCTTGAGGATGGAAAGTACATTTGTGGAGCTGAAGTTGAAAAAATGTCCAAGTCAAAATGGAACGTTGTCAACCCCGATGATATGATTGAGAAATATGGAGCTGATTGCCTGCGCCTGTATGAAATGTTTCTCGGTCCATTAGAACTTTCCAAGCCATGGAATACGAATGGGATCAGTGGAACTTCTAACTTCATCAGGAAACTCTGGAGATTGTACCATCAAAAACATGTAGGCAATAAGCAGTTAGCAGTTGGCAATGAACAGCCAATAAGGTCAGAAGATATTAATCAGGCTCCTTTACATTTCAGCAAGTTTCATGTAAGTGATGAAGCACCAAGCAAAAAGGAACTGAAATCTCTTCACAAGCTAATCAAAAAAGTAACGGATGACATTGAACGTTTTTCATTCAATACATCAGTGAGTAATTTTATGATTTGTGTGAATGAACTGACAGATCTCAAATGTGACAAGCGCGCGATACTTGACACGCTTGCAATTCTTGTTTCACCTTACGCACCACACGTTGCGGAGGAACTTTGGAATTTATTAGGTCATAGCGAAAGTGTAACTTATGCAGGCTGGCCGGAATTCAAAGAGGAATTCCTGGCTGAAGATTCTTTTGCTTACCCGATCAGCATCAATGGAAAAACAAAATTAAATCTTG
Source organism: Bacteroidota bacterium (assembly GCA_039930605.1). Lineage (GTDB taxonomy): Bacteria > Bacteroidota > Bacteroidia > AKYH767-A > 2013-40CM-41-45 > JAPLDB01. Next base: position 1,107 of record JBDTTM010000289.1, on the reverse strand, counting down.
AGATTTCACTTGCTCTAAACAAAGACGAAATTGAAAAAGAGGTGATGAGTTCAGAAGAGGTGAAGAAATTTTTCCATGGACAATTACCAAAGAAAGTGATAGTTGTTCCGGGAAGGATTGTGAATATTGTGGTTTGATTTTGCTATCATAAATATAGTTTAACATGAAAAAATATCCGCTCCTACTTCTATTCTGCTTATTGACTGCAACAATTTTTGCGCAGAATTGGCAAACAGTTTTAAGTAACAGGAATGCATTCTTTTATGGTGACTGTTCTTCATCCATCAGGGCACTGTTCGTTGATTCAACCAGTTTTTCCGGAACAGATTCTGTCCTCTATAACTATAGGGGTATTCCGGATGGCTGCTATTATTACCCGGGTTGCTTCCATATCAATGACACGCTTTGGCCCGGCGTAAAGATTCTTATAAGTCAAAACGGAGACAATCTATTTTTAAACTATGCCAACGATTCCATCATCATTAAAACAAGGGCATACTTGAATGATACATGGAGATTATTTGAGATGGATAACGGTGATTATATTTCCGGGGAAATTGATTCCATCAATTTCGTACCTGTTTTAGGAATGATGGATTCAGTCAAGAATATAAAATTGACGGCAAGGAACAGTTCAGGAAATACAATTGCCCATACTATTAATGGACATTATATAAAAATCAGCAAGAACCATGGATTGGTGACATCGGTTAGCCTTTTCAATTTTCCATCGGAGGAGTATGAATATTCAATTATCGGTCTGAGTAATCCGGTGCTGGGGTTACAAAATTTAACTGCGGCAGAAATTTTCAACCTTGATGTAGGTGACATATTCCAATATTCTAACCATGAAGATTATGGGTTACCAAATCATTGCCAGGACTACAAAGAATTAAGGATTCTTGCCAAATCCGTCTCTGCAAACATGGATACCCTTTCATATACGTTTGATAGTTTATTTTACCACTATTATAATTTGGGCAATTGGGACACCAGTTATTTTGTGCATGATACGGAAACTGTATCCATCATTATTTCCGAATGTTTTACATTGAATGAATTTCCACACCAGGTTCACCTTGTTGATACTCAATTCTGGAATGTAGC
>JBDTTM010000288.1:0-5498 GCA_039930605.1 Bacteroidota bacterium | reverse complement strand
ATTATCAATCTCCATCTCACCATTTGAAAAATTCTTGTCAGTAGTAATAATCAGCTTGTTTCCAGTGATATAGAATTCAAATAGATCATCGTTTTTGATTTCATGTACAGTTGTCGACACACAATTATCATAGCTCTTCAATCCGTCAAACCGGAAGTTGTCCAGGTAAAGTGCGCCTCCCCATTGAGTACCTGAAACAGAAGATTCAATCGCTGTATCGGCAATCAGAATACTGTCGTGTAACACAGCATTGGTGAAGCCTGTGGGAATTGGCGGATCGTTGCCGGTCACTCCCAGGTCATTGACTTGCGCATTGATATTGATTTGATCATTCACAGCTCCTCCTGTGAAAACTGTTGTAAGCAACAGATTGTACCAGTGATCCTGCTCCCATTGCAAAACCGGAGAACTGGCTGCGGTTGAATAGCTCACAATTTGAATATTACCGGATCCGAGGACTGATGCAATCACATAATGATTCGGATCCAGGTATGGTTTCATCCATATTGTTACAGGCCGATCAAAATTGATGGAGTTCAGATTGGTGGTATCATACTTAAAGCAAATTCCTGTGAGATAGCTAACACCGATCTGCCCTTTAAAGTGTGTGCAGTAGATGGCATTGTCGTTACCCCATGATTCCGTTTGGGGAGTTGTGAGACAACCGCCGGTGATCCCGTTATTCTGGATTTGGTTCAACCCCGGTCCGTTGTCAAATCGGTTTATGAAGTCATTGTCAGAGGCATTAATATAATTATCGAAGTTCACTGTTTCGTTCACCATCTGGGCCTGGGCTGAAAGGCAACCAATAAAAATGCAAATCATAACAGTGAGAAAACTCTTTTTCATGAGACTCGAATTTTAGGAAGTGTCTGAGTTTGAATTAATTTTTCCAATAGCGTGTAAAATTATTGCCTCGAAATCACCAAGTATTTGCAAAAATTTTAGAGATTTCTATGGTTTAAGCATTTCTGCTATTTTGTTTAAAATCCTGTCAAAAGTAGCAAAGAGGAAGCTCATTATCATTCCACTGTTCTTAACATACCCTACTAGTATTTTTTCCGGAAGTTGAGCCGGATTCTTATCAACATTTCAACTATTTAACGTCACTGCCTGATTTTCAAACCTAAATATTTTTCACAGCCGTTCTTTTCACCCTTTCTTACATAAACAGATCTTAATCCGCAAACAGACTTTTGAACACAATTTGTTCATAAGCGCCAGAGCCCTTTATGGGTAAGGGTTTGATGGTTCATTTCTATTTACCAACACGTGTCGGTTTACAATTGTTGGAAAAAATTTCAGATAATTCTTGCACAGCGAATTTTAGAAATGAATATTTGACCTCATCAATCGGGAAGAGTTCCTCCCGAGAATTTCAGAAAACAGTAAAGAGAAAAATATTCTCCCGTAGTAAAGAGTTTTTTTAAACTTTCGATAACGGGAGCGGGGAAGAGTCTCCCCTAAATTTTAAAAAAACATACTTAATATAAAATATCAAACTCACACTTTAAAACGAATAACATGTCAGAAGTCCTATTAGAAGAAAACAAAGAACGCTTCGTTCTATTACCAATTAAGTATCCAAAAGTCTGGGAAATGTACAAACGCCACGAGGCCAGTTTCTGGACTGCAGAAGAAGTGGACCTTTCTGCTGACATGAAGGACTGGGAACGCCTGAGTGCTGATGAAAAACATTTTGTGAAGCACATCCTGGCATTCTTTGCTGCAAGTGACGGTATCGTAAATGAAAACCTGGCAGTAAACTTCATGAGTGAAGTACAGATTCCGGAAGCACGTTGCTTTTATGGTTTCCAGATTATGATGGAGAATATCCACAGTGAAATGTATTCCCTGCTGATTGACACTTATATTAAAGACAGCGCTGAGAAGAAATACCTCTTCAATGCCATTGAGACTGTTCCATGTGTGAAGAAGAAAGCAGAATGGGCGTTGCGCTGGATTCAGAACGGATCATTTGCAGAACGCCTGATTGCTTTCACTGCGGTAGAAGGAATTTTCTTCAGCGGTAGTTTCTGCTCTATTTTCTGGCTTAAAAAACGCGGTTTGATGCCGGGACTGAGCACTTCGAATGAATTCATCAGTCGTGACGAAGGCATGCATTGCGATTTTGCATGCTTATTATACAGCATGCTCGAAACAAAATTGAAGCCTGAAGAGGTCCTGGCTATTATTACTGATGCCGTAGCTTATGAGCATGAGTTTGTGACGTCTGCATTACCTGTTTCATTGATTGGCATGAATTCAAAATTGATGTGCCAGTATATTGAGTTTGTAGCTGACCGCCTATTGGGATCCCTTGGACTTCCGAAGCATTATAACTCAGCAAACCCATTTGATTTTATGGAATTGATCTCTCTCCAGGGAAAAACGAACTTCTTTGAAAAAAGAGTGAGTGAATACAAGAAGCAGGGCGTTGGACAGTCGAAGGAAGAGAACGTGTTTAAAATGGATGAAGATTTTTAAAAGAAAGTACAGAGTATGAAGTATTAAGTATTAAGAAATAGGGATAGGATAGAATGAAATTTTATGTCCGATAAATGAGGCATGAAAAAAAAGTTGAACCTTAACTCCAAATTTTTTAATCACTTAATAATTAAATACTATGCATAAATTTAAATAACTAAAAGTTTGGAATAAATCAATTGATCTGGCTATAGATGTCTATGAACTCACCAAAAAATTTCCAGTTGAAGAAAAATACGGTTTGATTTCTCAATTACGCAGATGTGGCGTCTCAGTCCCCTCTAATATTGGGGAAGGAGCCGGCAGAAATACCGACGGAGAATTCATTCAATTTCTGGGAATAGCAGAAGGATCAGCAAATGAATTAGAAACGCAATCAGTAATTGCAGGAAGATTAAAGTTTATAACGCACCAGGAATTATTGGAAATTGAAATAAAGGTAACGGAAATAAAAAATATGTTATTCAGCTTAAAACGATCGCTCGGATTTAAGTCTTAATACTTAGTACTAACTACTTAATACTTTTTCAAAAGATGTTTGTAATTAAACGCGATGGCCGCAAAGAAGCAGTGAAATTCGACAAAGTCACTGCCCGTATTCAAAAGCTTGCTTATGGATTGAGCGAGCACGTTGACACTTTTATTGTCGCGCAAAAAACGATTGAAGGTATTTATGACGGAGTAACGTCATCCGTACTCGACAACCTCGCAGCTGAGATTGCCGCTTCACTTACTACGCGCCATCCTGATTATGCATCGCTTGCTTCCCGTATTGCAGTGAGTAATCTGCATAAGAACACGAAAAAGTCTTTCAGCGAAACTATGAAAGACCTATACAATTACATTGATCCGAAAACCGGCAAGAAAGCGCCATTGCTTGCTGACGATGTATTTCATATCATCTGGGAAAACCGCGAATTACTTGATTCATCAATCATTTATGACCGTGATTTCGGTTATGACTACTTCGGCTTCAAGACACTGGAAAAATCCTACCTCTTAAAATTGAACGGACAGGTTGCTGAACGCCCGCAACACATGCTCATGCGTGTATCAATAGGTATTCATAAGGGTGATGTGGAAGCAGCAATTGAAACATACAACCTGATGAGTGAGCGCTGGTTCACACATGCAACACCAACGTTGTTCAACGCAGGAACTCCGAAACCACAACTTTCATCCTGCTTCCTGTTGATGATGGAAGACGACAGCATTGACGGCATCTACAACACGCTGAAAAACTGTGCGAAGATTTCACAAAGTGCAGGCGGTATCGGCTTGAGCATGCACAACATCCGCGCTACGGGCTCATACATCCGCGGCACAAACGGAACTTCAAATGGAATTGTTCCGATGCTCCGTGTATTCAACGACACAGCACGTTATGTGGACCAAGGTGGTGGAAAACGTAAAGGTTCATTTGCGATTTACCTCGAGCCATGGCATGCAGATGTCTTTGATTTCCTTGACCTGAAAAAGAATCATGGTAAAGAAGAAAACCGTGCGCGTGATTTGTTCTATGCACTTTGGATTTCAGATTTGTTCATGAGACGCGTGGAGGAAGATGGCGAATGGTCGCTCTTCTGTCCGAATGAAGCTCCCGGACTTGGCGATTGCTATGGAAAAGAATTTGAAGAGTTATATGCCCGTTACGAGCAGGAAGGCCGTGCACGCAAGACGATAAAGGCGCAGGAACTCTGGTTTGCCATTCTTGAATCACAGATTGAAACCGGTACGCCTTATATGCTCTACAAAGATGCATGCAATGAAAAGAGCAACCAGAAAAATCTTGGTACCATCAAGAGCAGTAATCTCTGCACTGAGATTGTGGAGTACACTTCCAAAGATGAAATCGCAGTCTGCAACCTTGCTTCTATTGCACTGCCACGTTTTGTAATCAATGGCGCTTTTGATCATCAGAAGTTATTCGAAATCACTTATGTGATTACGAAGAACCTGAATAAAGTGATCGATGTAAATTATTATCCTGTTGAAGCCACACGCAAGAGCAATATGCGTCACCGCCCGATTGGAATTGGTGTACAGGGCTTGGCTGATGCATTCATCATGATGCGCTACCCGTTTGAAAGTGATGAAGCGAAACAGCTGAACAAAGAAATTCACGAAACGATTTATTATGCAGCGATGACTGCATCCAAAGACCTCGCAAAAATTGATGGTGCTTATGAAACCTATGAAGGCTCACCTCTTTCACAGGGCATCTTCCAGTTCGACATGTGGGGCGTAACGCCAAGCGCACGTTGGGAGTGGGATGTCCTCCGTGAAGAAGTAAAGAAACACGGCGCACGCAATTCATTGTTACTCGCTCCGATGCCGACTGCCAGTACATCGCAGATCCTTGGCAACAATGAATGTTTCGAACCATATACAAGCAACATTTATACACGCCGGGTGCTAAGCGGAGAATTCCCGATCGTGAACAAACATCTGCTTAAAGATTTAGTGAAGCTGGGCATGTGGGATGATAACATGAAGAACCAGATCATTGCTGCAAACGGTTCTGTACAGGGCATCGAAGAAATTCCACAGGAGCTGAAAGAGATCTACAAGACTGTTTGGGAAATCAAACAGCGTAATTTGATTGACATGGCTGCAGACCGTGGCGCATTTATCTGCCAAAGCCAGAGTTTGAATATGTTTATCGACAATCCGAATTTCGCCAAGCTTACCAGCATGCATTTCTATGCCTGGAAGAAAGGTTTGAAGACGGGCATGTATTACCTGCGTAGCAAGAGTGCGGCTGATGCGATCAAGTTTACGGTTGACCATAGTTTTATGAAAAAACCGGTTGAAGTTGAGGAAGTAGGTGCAGTCATCAGCGGCAGTCAAACAGCCGTAGCCAGTATAACAGCCACAACAATGACAATGAGCGCAGAAGAAGCGTATGCACAAATGGCTTGCTCACTCGACAACCCGGAATCATGTGAGGCATGTGGAAGTTAATGTACTTTAGTTTTTAGTGATATATAATTAAAAGGCAAATGCTGCTC
>JBDTTM010000287.1:0-5517 GCA_039930605.1 Bacteroidota bacterium | reverse complement strand
ATACAACGTAATTTCAGTGTGAACGAAAATATTTATTTATACCTGCTTCAGAAAAAAGCAGAAACCGGAATTGCAAAAGCGACAGCAGTTAGCGACAACAAAGTACTTGACCTTGCAAGTGTAAATGAGAAGCCGGTAATACCAAATAAGAAAGCAGTTGCCATCATTGCTCTGTTGCTCGTTCTTTTGGTTCCACTTTTTATCATTCTGTTGAAGGGTTTTATCCAGAATAGCATTAGCAGTCGTGAAGATATTGAAAGGCTGACAAAGATTCCGATCATCGGTATCGTGGGACACATGACCACCAACAACAGGATGGCTGTTGCAAATAAACCTAAAAGTTCCATCGCAGAAGCTTTCAGAAGTATCCGTGCGAACCTGATGTATTTCGGATTGAGTGAGTCTAAAAAAGTTGTTCTGATTACCAGCAATGTAGGCGGTGAAGGAAAATCATTCAGCACCCTTAACCTTGCATCAGTCCTGGCTCTTCAACATTATAAGGTGATTATCGTTGGAATGGATCTGAGAAAGCCACAATTGGTTGCCGACCTCGGTGTGAAGAACGATAAAGGCGTAAGTAATTACCTGATTGGTGCCGTCACATTGAACGAAGTGATACAGAAAACCCCGGTTGAAAATCTTGATATTATAAGTAGTGGTCCGGTGCCTCCAAATCCTGCAGAGTTACTTGCCAAAAGAGAAACCGTTGAACTTCTCAACAAGTTGAAGGAAATGTATGACTACGTGATTATTGATACACCTCCTGTTGGTATTGTTAGTGATGCAATGATGATGATGAAGCTTGCAGATATCAATATGTTCATCCTTCGGGAAAATTATTCCCGCAAGGATTACATTAAGACAATCAATGAACTGCATTCGCAAGGAAAGGTTGAGAACCTTTGCATCCTGTTAAATGATACCGGAACACACCGCAGGTACGGATACGGATATGGTTATGGATACGGCTACGGAGGATACGGCTACTACGATGAAGACCAGCGAAAACGCGGATGGTTTTCAAAATTGAGGAAAGCGAAAGCTTGATGTTACGTAATCGATTCCAATACCGCTTCCATTTTACTGCTTCTCGATCCTTTGATCAATATGGTTGCCCCTGAAATTTTCTGATCCTTCGCCCAGCCTGCAGCTTCTTCAGAAGAATTAAAATAGTTGGAAGGAAGAGATGAAGAAAGTGCTGAAAATTTTTCTCCGACCAAAATTATTTTTTCAAAATCAGAACGCTTCAGCAATTCTGCAATATGCCTGTGCTCCTGTTCACTTTCATTTCCGAGTTCTGCCATTTCTCCAAGGAATACAATTTTATGTTTGCCTTCCATCAGCGAAAAATTTTTCAATGCTGCTTCCATGCTGGCCGGATTCGCATTGTAAGCATCCAGCAAGATGGTGTTCGATCCCCGCTTAACTAACTGTGATCGGGAGTTGTCCGACACATATTCTTCAATAGCACTGCTGACAGCACTTGCTTCTACCCCAAAATAAGTCCCGATGCAAACTGCAGACAGGATATTTTCAAAATTATATTCCCCGATTATTTTGGAAGAAATATTTCCATTTTGATTCCTGGATTTCCATTCTACTTTCAGAAAAGGAAAAGAGGCCAACAGTTTACCGGAACAATCGAAATCTATATTAGTACCGAATACAATTCTCTGCTTTACATTTTTTTCCCTTATCATCTCCATGAGTACCTGGTTATTGCCATTCACAAACGCAGTACCATGATGCAATGCCAAAAATTCATACAACTCTCCTTTTCCCTTTTTTACGCCATCAAAGCCACCGAAGCCTTCAAGGTGCGCCTTCCCAACATTACTGATGATGCCGAAGTCTGGCATCGCGATTGCACAAAGGGCTTCAATTTCCTTCTGGTGATTGGCGCCCATTTCCACCACCAGCATTTCACAATTACCGGGCGCAGACAAAAGCGTAAGCGGGACACCGATATGATTATTCAGGTTTCCTTTGGTGAAATGTGTATTGTATTTTTTCGCAAGTACGCGACTGATTAATTCCTTGGTCGTGGTTTTTCCATTGCTGCCTGTAATTGCAAGTACGGGACATTTCAACTGCCTGCGATGAAAGTTGGCAAGATGCTGCAACGTATCCAGTACATTCTCCACAACGATAAACCGTTCATCTTTTTTAGAACCAGGCTCATCAATGACAGCAAGAGAAGCACCCTTTTCAAGTGCCTCTTCAGCAAAAGCATTACCATTAAAATTGTCTCCCTTCAATGCAAAGAAAATTGAATCCTTGCCAATGTTCCTGGTATCTGTAGATACAACAGAACACTTTTTATAAAGCAAATAAAGTTCTTCAGTAGTCATACTTTGTAAGCTGAAAATTTATGAATTAAAAAATTCGTATTCATACCTTGTTTCAAAATGTTTGTCTCTTCCTCCCCTGCTGGTATCCATCTCATACGTTTGCTCATTAGTCAGATTTCCTGAATCATCGTAAGCGTAGATATTTTTCCGGAGGAGCGTTCCATTGCCATCGAATAATTCCTGCATGGTGCAGCGATTCTGTTCATCGTATTGGTATCGTACAGTCTTGGAATAAAAATCTTTGAATTGTTTTTCCAGTACATTTCCACTATCATCGAACAAGGTCATGACGCTGGAAATTAATTTTCCTTCAGGCGTTGTTTGCACAGATGAGATTTCCTTACCTGCATCGTTGAATTTTGCTACTGTCCTGTTTACAAGTTTATCATTTCCTTCATACTCACACTGCTCGATGGTTTTGTCATCCCGGCTCACAAATGTTGTCCTTCCCGTGATGCTGTCCTTTTCATCATGGGTAACCTGTTCAGACAGCCCTCCTTTATCATCATAGCTGAAAACATCCCTCGATACAAAGTTTCCTTCTTCATCAAAGTTCTTTCGCTCGATTGGTTCACCCTGATCATTGTAAACATATTCAGTATGCTCGCCGGCATCCCCGCCATAATACTTTGTCTCAACAAGGAGTTTCCCTTTATCATCACGCGCCAATACCCGTTTCTCTGTTGCGTCTTCAGCGGCATAAAGAAGTGAATGTTCTACCAACTTGCCGATTGAATTATATACATATGAATTGCATTCCTCCAACTCACCATCGACCGAAAATTTCTCTTCCAGGAGTGTGTCACTATTTTCATTTAACTCAATATTTGATTCCAGGTGCTCTTCTTCAGCGATCTCCTGCGTATTTGAAAAATTAAACGGCTTGTAATAGCGGTTATAGCGCTTAATATTTTTAATCTTCTGAGCCATACATTAAATCTCTGTCATGTTTATTTGGAAGCAAATGCTTTCACTTCTTTATCAGTAATTTTTTTATCGGACAGGATAACCAATCGTTCAACGACATTCCTCAGCTCACGGATATTTCCGGTCCATTCAATTTTTTGCAGTTCCTTAACGGCTTCCGGTGAAAAGGATTTCACTGGCATACCATAGTTCTCGCAAATCTCTTTAATGAAATGCTCAGCAAGCAATGGAATATCTGAAACACGTTCATTCAGCGAAGGGACTGCTATTACTATCACACTTAACCGGTGATATAAATCTTCACGAAAATTTCCTTTTTCTATTTCTCTTTTTAAATCTTTATTGGTGGCAGCAATTACTCTTGGAGAAACGGTAATTTCTTTTTCACCACCTACTCTTGTTATTTTATTTTCCTGCAAAGCACGCAGGACTTTCGCCTGGGCACTTAAGCTCATGTCGCCAATTTCATCAAGGAAAAGTGTACCTCCGGTTGCCAATTCAAATTTCCCGATCCTTTGTTTGATGGCAGACGTGAATGCTCCTTTCTCATGTCCAAACAATTCGCTTTCTATCAGTTCAGATGGGATGGCTGCGCAATTCACTTCCACCATCGCTGCTGCTGCGCGGTTGCTTTTTTCATGAATCCATTTTGCTACCAGTTCCTTGCCGGTTCCATTGCTGCCAGTGATAAGAACCCGTGCATCTGTGGGTGCAACGCGATCAATCATTTCTTTTATTTTGACGATGGAAGGATCATTTCCAACCATCTCAAATGTTTTAGAAATTTTCTTCTTCAGGACTTTCGTTTCCTGTACCAGGGAAGTACGATCCAATGCATTGCGCACGGTGACCAATAGCCGGTTCAGATCGGGTGGCTTACTGATGAAATCATAGGCGCCTTTTTTTATAGCGTCCACGGCATTGTCAATGGTTCCATGTCCACTTATCATGACTACAGCAATATCCGGGTTGATCTCAATTAATTTATTGAGAACCTCCATGCCATCCATTTTTGGCATTTTAATATCACAGAGGACAACATCATAATTACCCGACTCTGCTTTCTTAATCCCTTCTGCACCATCAGCAGCTTCATCTACTTCAAATTTCTCATAGGTGAGAATTTCCTTGAGAGTGCTGCGGATTGCACGTTCATCATCTATAATAAGAATCTTTGGCATATATTCATTTAATATTACTCCATCGATGGGCGAATCGGGTCCTGTCTTCAGGCAGGCAGGCGAATATACGAATTCCGAATTCCATCACTTACAATTCATTCATACAAGCAAGGTTTTACGCTGCATCGATATTATTTCCCAAAGGGCTCCTTCTTTGAGTGCATACTTTGATAATATCATTTCTTCCAGGTTGAACTTCTTCAGAATCAAATTGGTGCAGATACTGGAAAGCACAATCAAATCTACCCTCATTTTTACAAGTCCTTTCATTTTCATGCGTTGCGATATCGTTGATTTGAGCAGTATCTCATGAAGTTTGAAATATTCATCAAGGTTAAATTGTAAGGTGCTTACATTTTTCAGCACATCCTTACCATGAAATTTCCAACCTGTCATTTCAGCCAGCGTATCGAAGGAACCCGATGAGCCAATCAAGGAGCGAACAGGGAATTGTTTTATTGCTTTGTCGAGCGGAGCCAATATTCCTGAAAGGAATTTCTCCAGTTTTTTTATTTCGGATTTTGTAATCGGGTTTGAAGGCTTGAACGTCTCCAGCAACCGCGATGCTCCAATGTCAAAACTCTGCTTCCAGAATATTTTTTTATTGTTTGCAATAATAAACTCTGTGCTACCTCCGCCTATGTCCATGATTAATTGTTTCTCTTCTCCCATCTTTACACATTGGCGTACTCCATAGCAAATCAGTTCCGCTTCTTTATCACCGGGAATGACTTTTATACTTATTCCTGTTTCGCGCTCTGCGGTGTTGACAAATAATTTACCGTTCGTTGCACTCCTGATTCCTGAAGTCGCAAATGCAAAAACCTTCGAAGGTTTGTGCTTCCTGATAATTCCGGCATAGTGTTTCAATGCTTTGATACCGCGTCTGAAAGGAATTTCGCCGATAATTTTATTCTGGATTGCCCCTTCACCAAGCTTCACTACTACCTTCGACTTGAATATTTTTTGAAATGACTTATCTCTTTTTACATCAACAATCAATAAATGAAAAGTGTTGGTGCCCAGATCAAGAATTGCGAATTTCAATTTGAAAGAAA
>JBDTTM010000286.1:0-5525 GCA_039930605.1 Bacteroidota bacterium | reverse complement strand
TCAGAATTAACAGATCGTTTCAGCTTCCTTGGAGAGAGTGTTTTTAAATATTCCGCTTCTTCTCCTACCCTTTTCGACATCAGCATCGAACGTATTGTAGTGAAGTACAACATCAAAGGCAACCACAATATATTAGTAGGAAAGCATCACACGCCGATCAACTTCTGGAATGACACTTACCATCATGGACGGGTTTTCTTTCCGACTATTTACCGTCCGGATTTATTCGCTGATCATTTTATCCCATTGCATACGACCGGAATCAGCATCCAGGGACATGATCTTGGCAAACTGAAACTCGGTTATGACCTGATGATCGGAAATGGAATCGGCTCCGGCGAAACGACAGACAATGACAAGGCGAAATCTGTAACAGCAGCCATACATATCAAACCCGCTGATCACCTCCGAATTGGTGTTTCATTTTATTCAGATAAAATTTCCAAAGGCGCCAAAGATGCACACGCTTCTTTGAACGTAATGGAAGACATAGCGCAGCAGTTGTTTACAGGATCCGTTTCCTATTTCGGGAAACGCATTGAAATTTTAACAGAAGCCACTGCAGCGATAAATAAAACCGATAGTACAGGTACCCAACAATCCATTGCAGGATATGCTTATGCAGGTGTACGGTTAGGCAAGTTTATTCCATACGTGCGGGTTGACTACACACACGTGCCGGACGAGGAATTATTTTTTCATCCTGATACCAAAACATCTTTTGTTGGTGGTATCCGGTATGAGATAAATTATCTTACTGTAATAAAACTTGAATATGGCCATACTGAGAATGATGCAGGAAGATCAGATGGTGTGACTGCACAAATTGCCATCGGATTTTAAAACAGAAAGGAAAGACGAGATGAAAAAAATACTGACTTTTTATTTTGCTGTACTGATGCTCACTTCTGCATCATTGCATTCCTTCGCACAATCACACAACCTGGTAGTGATTTCCAATCCTAAAGGAGCGCCTACTGAAATAACACATACAGAACTTTTGGCAGTAATGAAGGGAGAAAAGCAACGTTGGAATGACGGAACCAGGATTTCCATTGCGTTGATGAAATCTAGTACGACAACCGGAGAAGTAACATCTGAAAAGATATACGGCATGAGCGGGGATGAAGTCAATAAGTTCTGGCTGGCACTTGTATTCCAGGGGAAAGCCAAAGCACCTGTCTTTTTTAATTCGGCCGCCGACCTGGAAACCTATATTTCACAGACTCCAGGTGGAATCGGAGTTGTAGACGACACTCCTGAAGTAAAGTCAAAACCTATGTTGGTAGATGGAAAAAAATCGCTGTAAAATGATTCTATTTCCGTGAGAATTTCTCTTCAGTCAAAAATATGGCTTACAGTATGCAGTATTGTGCTGCTGTTTTCCTTTTTTATCCTCATTTATTTTCCGGCACAGCAAGAGAAATATTTGCTGAAGAATTACAATAAGGAAGTTCAGAATCTTGCAGGAACGGTAGCACTTGGTGTCAAAATCGCCTTGACGGAACAGAATTTTGAAGGTGTTCAGACTGCGCTCGACTTTGTAAAGAACGATCCACATCTTCGTTTTGTGAGTATGGCACAAACAGATACGTTGTGGAATGCTGCCCGAACAGGTTTTAAAATGAATCGTGTAATATTCAAAACTTTTCCTGAGAATGCGATCGTGGCCATGGATGTTCAGTCAAATGATTCAATCATTGTGAAGTCGGCACCATTTCAGACAAACATCATGTCAGGAGAAATACTGCTTGGCTTTTCCACGGATGAAATTATTCAAAGCAAACAGCAGATCAGGCTTACTTCAATCATCGTGAGCATCACTGTTTTTATTATCGGGATATTTATTGGATTCTGGCTGGCAAGAAAAATATCAGTACCGGTACTTGCCTTGCGTGATGCTGCTTTGCGCGTAGGTGAAGGTGACCGCTCGCAGATATTAAAATCATCTGCGCATGATGAAATCGGTGATCTGACCATTGCTTTTAATAAAATGGTGACGGATCTGAAGCAGGCTGAAGATAAAATTGCTAATGCACAGGCGCAGTTGATTCATGCAGAGAAAATGGCTTCACTCGGGCAGATGAGTGCCGGTATCGCGCATGAAATTCAGAATCCATTGAACTTCATAAATAACTTTTCTGATCTCAATATTGAATTGATTGATGAAGTGGCTGATGCGCAATCGGAAGTAGAAAAGAAAGAACTCCTTGCAGATGTAAAACGTAATCTTGAAAAAATTTCTCTCCATGGAACCCGTGCCGACAGTATCGTCAAGAATATGCTCCTCCACAGCAGGATTGGTTCCTCAGAGAAGCAGCTAACAAATATCAATGCTGTGTGCGAAGAATATTTGCAACTCGCGTACCATGGTATCCGCGCAAAAAATATTGAATTCAATTGTACAATCAATAAGGAATACGGAATTGGCTTCCCTCAAATCCCGGCAATACCTCAGGACATCGGGCGCGTAGTGTTGAACCTGCTCAATAATTCCTTTTATGCAATGGATGAAAGAAGACAAGAAGATTCAAAAGAATTTAAACCGGTTTTGAACTTCTCAACCAGCCATTATGATGGAAAGATTATCATCCGTATCAGGGACAATGGAAAAGGAATTCCGGAAAGCATAAAGGCAAAAATATTTGAACCTTTTTTCACTACCAAGCCAACCGGAGAGGGTACCGGGCTGGGCTTGAGTATCTGCTATGATATCATTAAAGTTCACCAGGGAGATCTGAAGGTGGAGAGTAAGGAAAATGAATTTACCGAATTTGTAATCACGCTTCCTGCCGCGTGAGCCTATAACGAGTTCGTGAAGAATCCGCGCTTCCAATAATACTCACCGGGTTTCTCAGGCTGCTGGTTCCAGTAATCAATTGTAACCAAATTTCCTTCCAGTGTTTTCAATGCGCGCTCGTATATAGCCAGCATGGTGTGAAAAAGGAAATCCGTAACTCCTACGGTATAAGTTTCGGGTAGCGGAGGTGATGTAGGTGGCGGTGGTGCTGGTGTACCGTCAGCTAATGGTGGAGCGGTCTTTACAACAACTTTCGGAGGAGGGCTTAAAGCTACCATCACCGAATATCCATTGTGCTCGAGCAACTTTTTCAGAAACTCTGTTCGTTCCGGCGTTACATTTTTTTCCACGACAGCACAACGGACACCATTGATGTCCTCTAATGCATGCGCTTCTTTATTTACACGATTCATTTTCTTTCTTAAAACCTAATACGCTGTACTTATTACTTCCTTATTGTATTCCGCTGCTGAATGAATAAATATATTGATAAACAAAACTGAAGAATCCTGTTAGAATGATTGCAGCCGAACAGATAATCAGTCCCAGGCGAGCAGCATTGTTACTTTGAATTGCCGGGACGGGCATTTCATTTTTGACTACAAACATCGCCTGTACCACTCTTAAATAATAATAAAGTGAAATGACAAGATTCACTGCAGCAATGATAATCAGCGTCATCAATCCTGTGTTCATTCCTGATGCAAGCAAAAACCATTTTCCAAAAAATCCTGCAGTCGGTGGAATCCCCGCCAGGGAAAACAATGCCAGCATCATCACAAGACTTAACCGCGGATTGGTCTGATATAAACCATTGTAATCACTGATGTTTTCCTTTCCTGTCTTTTCTGAAATGATCGCTACCACTGTGAATGCCGCCAGGTTTGAGAAAAGATAAACGAGGATGAAATAAACTACAGAAGCTGTTCCCTGTATTGTTCCGGAAGTAATTCCGATCAGAATATAACCGGCTTGTGTAATGCTGGAGAAGGCAAGGAAGCGTTTGATGTTCTGCTGCCTGATGGCAAATAAATTCCCGATGATCATTGTGGCCACAGCAAGTATGGCAAGCAAATAAACCCATGTTGCGGAGATCGCACCAAACACATTGTACAATGCACTCATAAAAATAAATACTGCTGCACCTTTTGATACGACTGAAAGAAATGCAGTGACGGCAACAGGAGAACCTTCATACACGTCAGCCGTCCAAAGATGAAATGGGACAACAGAAATCTTAAATGCAAATCCGGCAACCAGGAATGCAAACCCGGCAACCTGTAGTGTGCTGCCGCTGAACAAAGTTTTCACTTCGTCAAAATAAAGAGATCCGCAGGTTCCGTAAATAAATGAAATGCCCATGAGCAGAACTCCTGAAGAGAATGCGGAAGAGAGAATCAGTTTCATTCCTGCTTCTCCACTCCTTGGTTTTTCAAGATCGAATGCAGAAAGTGCGGCCAGCGGGATGGTTGCCATTTCAAGACCGAGGTAGAAAGAGAGGAAATGTCCTGCAGAAACCATGATAAACATGCCTAACAAAATACTGATCAGCAAAAGATAAAATTCCAGGTAGTTGTCGTATCGGCTCAGCCATTCAAAAGCAAGCAATGAAATAATAAATGTTGCAAGGAGTAGAATTGCCTTTTCTATTCCTATCAATGGTGTTACCACAAACATTCCACCAAATGCAGAACCCGCCGGGTGGAGGATCAATGTAAAAACTGTTGCTCCAAGAAAGAAGAAGCTGATAATGAACAGCACGGTGCTTCGTTTCAAATTGTCGCTGAATATTTTCATGAGTAGCAACAACACGAGCATTGCCGAAAGCAAAACTTCCGGAGCCATTACAGATATGAGTTTAATCACGTTCATGTCCGGTTTCAGTGCGCTGATGTTATCAATTTAGTCATCCAGTTTCCCATACTTGAATTGATCATATCGCTCAGCCACAAAGGTGCTGATCCGATTAATACGATTGGAATTATCAAAATCACTGCAGCCAGTTTCTCATTCCATGTTGCATCAGGCAATGCGTTGTAAGCTGCATTTTTTATTGGTCCCATCATGGCAAATCCTGAGGCACGAAGAATATATACTGCAGTCACCACAATTGACATGCAAGCCAACACGGTTGCGGTCCGGTTGAAAATTTCATTCACCTGCCAGGAACCAACGAACACAGTCATCTCTGCAACGAAACCACTCAGCCCGGGAAGTCCGAGAGACGTGAGACCTGCAAGGATAAAGCACGTTCCGATAAATGGCATTACTTTCAACAATCCTCCCAACTCATTGCTCATTCGGGTATGCGTACGCTCGTACACCATGCCGATCACACCGAAGAAAAGGGCTGTCATAATTCCATGAGACACCATTTGCAAAACGGCCCCTGTCATTGCGGTTTGCGTAAGCATTCCGATTCCCAGCAATACAAATCCGCAATGACTTACTGATGAATATGCATTCATCATCTTGATGTCTTTCTGACGAAGGGTTACAAAGGCACCATAGAAAATTCCAATTGATGCGAGTACAATAATATAAGGAGAGTAAAAACGCGCCGCTTCAGGAAACATAATCGTTGCAACGCGAAGACATCCAAAGCCACCCAGCTTCATGGAGATTCCTGCCAGGAACATAGAACCGGCCGTTGGCGCAGAGCTATGTCCGTCGGGTGCCCATGTATGAAATGGAAACATTGCACTCAACACTGCAAATCCGACAA
>JBDTTM010000285.1:0-5538 GCA_039930605.1 Bacteroidota bacterium | reverse complement strand
AAAAAATAATCATTACTTTTATCAGTGATCGCATGTAGTTGGCCGGATGCTTACGAAATAATCAGATAACATTTTATAATTATGGTAAATTTTCTTGTTTTTAACAGGAATATCAATTTCACGCAAACTATCAGCACTAAATGCAGACAGATCATTAGTACTATCCAATTCGTTGGAAAAAGCTCTAGCCTGAAATATATTAACTGTATCTGATGGCGCATGCGGCAACCCATTCTGC
Source organism: Bacteroidota bacterium (assembly GCA_039930605.1). GTDB lineage: Bacteria > Bacteroidota > Bacteroidia > AKYH767-A > 2013-40CM-41-45 > JAPLDB01. Next base: position 5,300 of record JBDTTM010000285.1, on the reverse strand, counting down.
CACCAATGCACCAGTGGTCCGACCCACGTCATTATAGAAGTGCAAGTATTCATAAATGATGTTGCCCAAATTTCATTATGGAAAGATACATCATAATTATCATAAAGTTTATTTATCGGCTCTGTTCTTTTCCCTCCTCCCGGATTGTCCACAGAATCCCGTTTTGTTAGGTCGGTACCTTCTCCGAAATGAAATGGCTTGTCAAGATCAAGCTGATAAGTAGTATCGCTGCCATGAATATCTTCTTCAATTTCATACCTTGCCAATTGAACATTTTTTTCTGCGTTGCTGATACTTGGTGAGTTGTTACCACTATAAAAATGTATGTCAGTTACATCAATGTTTGGATTCTGAAAATGAATGTGATATTGGTAATTTGATCCACTCCAGTTTATATAATTGCCGAATTTAAGCGGAGTATAAGAAAGTGTAAAAAGATGATGACTATCACCAAGGCCGTTTTTTATATAGCCTATCACAGTGTCTAAATGCGTCGTTAAGGCTGCAAGAACACCAAGATCTTCGTGGTAGATTGTATCATTTTGATCACAAATTCCACTATTTACGCTGAGGGTTGCGTCGCGCCATCCAAGCTGCTGGTCAATCTCTGAATTAACTTGATACATTCCAATGTTAACGGAGTAACCCCATCGTGCAAAAATGTATTTATATTTTCTTTTCCAAAAGTACAACGCTCCGGGATCGGTGGAATCTGATGGTCCTGTCCAATAGAATTCCGGATGGGCATAGGGGCCAAACCAATAGTTTCCATGCGGGGTACCTGTTGGGTAAACGTATTTTCGTACATAGCAATTACCCCCCCAGATGTGACGTTGATACCCTACGAAGGGATTGTGATAATCAAGATTCAACTGAAGGTAAATGTCATCATTCCTGGCTTCTTCAACAATCTGATCGAAAGCCCAAAGATTCCATTGCCGGTTTCCTTCTTTATTTCCTTCGTAATAGCCGCTGGAAGAATCGGGACAAAATGGCGGAGAGGAATGGTATTCGTCGTACCAGCCCAAGTACTCATATTCAGGAGCAAAAGTCGAATGAAGCATAAACATACCAGCCAAATTTCCTCCCGCACTGTGCAATTCTTGAAATGCAGTCTTCCATTCACTAAAATCAAAATGATAAAATTTAATATATGAAAAATGGTTTGGTGCTGCTACTGGATCATAATCATAAAAATGAGTTAGATCAGGCAGATTTTCTCCAATTCCGAAAAAAGTTGTTCCATCGTCAAAAACAAGGAAACGCTTGTTGGCATTATTGACACTGAGATATCCATGATTATCTGAGAGAGGACCATCGCAGACAAAGCTGCCTGAATAATAAACAGACATAAGCGGAATAGAGGTCCCTGCTTTTTTCGTAAAAGGCGCAGCTATAAAAAGATTATAGTTCCATTGTAATGTGCTATCCTCATCAGGTGCAAACCTGAATCTTACTTTATAGGAACTAAGATCAACTGTCTCACAGGAATCAAGATTATAATCACTCGTGTAGGAATCATATATCCATTGAGAAGATCGCATAAAAAAACCATACTTGATAATCTGCCTTCCGCTTGGACTCGTTAGATGTAAAACCATTAATAGTGAATCATCAGCATAGGGATTTAAATCATGATTATGGTCGACAGTGTCCTGTGCAAGGATCCGGTGATCTAAATAATTATCAATAGCAGCAATATATTCCTGTGGTAATTCAAATCCAATCTCGTACTTTTCCCATTTGTGCACAGTCACTGGGCTTCCAATACCTATGGTATCAGGTGTAATTAGAACTACATTAGGAGTCGAATATATCCCAAACGTTAGATAATATGTACTCCCTGCTGCTATTGTAAGAGAACTCACGCCTGAAATAATCGGATGTGAAACACCATTATATCCTCCTCCACTATGACCGTAATTCTGCCATGTACTTCCGTTATACCCAACTACAACTGTTTTGTCAATGTCACCAACTGGGCATATATTCGTATTGCCACCAAGTTCTGGATATGTTGGCGAGGTGGTACCCACATCATGCTTCACTTTCCAATATTCGCATGTGCTGATTATCACTGAGTCGTATGGTGCGTTGTCAGGAAAACCGGAATAAGCAGGAAAATAGCTTACAGTAAATGTACTATTGGTATCAGTCAATGAATTAAAATCGAAAGGGTGATAAGCATTCGCATGAAGTGAAGTATCTCCACAGGGAAAAGTAAACATATCATCACCTCTTTTTTTTAATGGGCCATGAACGTATCCAGAATCACTTCCTCCATTGACACCGTTGGAAGCGATCACTTTACCATTGTTAGGAATAGAAATTATATTTGTGGAATCTGTAATCACAATTCCCTTTAATAATTTTAAAGTATCAATTGCTAGCGGCACAAAAAGTTTTAGATAACCAGCGCTTTTATTTATGTCAACATTCTTTACTATAGGGTTGTAGCTTCCGGTTTTGTTGAATGTTTGCACTCCGCTTCCATCAAAAATAATCTTGCCGCCGTTGGCACTGAAGTTAATACTGGAAGAATTGGATTCTACGGTAACATTTCCGGCAAAAGAAGAATTCTTTGAGTAGGCAGGAGATAGTGTACAAACCCCATATTGCTTGAAAGTAGTATTGCCATTATAGTGATCCGGATAAAGTACAGCAAGTAAAGTAGTTTTTGGTGGTATGTGGGAATTGCTGTCCACAATTTCGCACGTTCCGTTAAAAACATTTCCTCCTTTGCTTTGATCATTAACCAATGCTGTTTTCTTCAAATAAAAAGAATTGTTAAAAGTACTTCCGTTCAATTCAAAGGTTTGGACATTTGCCGTAACAGGTCCGTTAAAAATACATGCAGTGTCAAATTTTACTGCAGAAAGGTTGCTTTGAAAGGGCACATTGATGGCACTGGTACCATACTGTATAAGGTTTTGAAACTTTAATGTTCCCACATAACTGGAAGGTATATAAAGCCTTGCACTACTATCAAGTACTGCTGTTCCGGAATTTTGTGGTCCCAATCGCATACCGCCGGTAGTATTATTCAAAGTCACAGAATCTGAGAAGGTGCAACTATTGATCACAAACTTATCGCTTCCCGCAGCCTGGTTTGCAAAAATTACTTTTCCTTTAAAAATTCCTTGATCAACTGTAAAAGCACCTGCGTTAGGGTTTTGTATCAATGCAGATTTTCCACTGGCAAGAGTATCCGCAGAAGTTCCCCCTAAAAGCAAAGTCCCTGATCCACTTTTTGTGATAATGGTATTGCCTCCAAAATAACAACCACCTTGACTTGAAAAACCTATGGTATTTATGCTATGTGTTAAATTAGTTGTCCCCATAAATTTAGTCTCATTTAATCTCAAAACAGGAGCATTGGCAGTAAAGGTTCCTTTAAAGAGACTACCATCCTCAAGACGAAGTTCCGCTACTCCTGTAAGAGTAAGATTAATAGAGCGTGTCGAATCATCTTGATGTATTCCTCGTAAATAAAGCCCTTTATAATTTCCCGATGATATATTAAATCCAGAAGACCCCACTGAGATAATAGATGTATCAAGAGTTGTAATCCCATTTCCGGTACCAAACTTAATGAAACCTGTACTTGCAGCGCTCACAATAATTGTATCATGGAAAACTGAACTACCGTTCTGGGTACAGAAAATATTTCCGCTTGATGAAATTGCCAATGAAACGCTTTTTGAGAAATCATTTCCATTTGCACCATTTGCAAAGTAGATAGACCCTGAACTTGTTTCTTTTAGCACTACTTTGTCAAGACAAGTATCTGGAGAAGAGTTTGCAAATGTCCAATTTCCAGTACTTGAATCAATGGCTGTCAATGTTGAGGAAAATTTTGATCCACCATTTCCAGTACTTGAACTCGTACCTTTTTTTACTGCATTTACAGTTCCAGTAAATGCAGTACCTGAAAACATTATCGAACTTGCTGTTACATTCAACGTTGCAGCAACTATTCCGCCTGAAAAAGTAATAGTAGAAGTGCTAGCATAAATAGTCAGATTACCATTGTTTACATAAGTAACACTGTTGAAAGTGGAGGTTCCGGTTACCGTTAGTGTTTTTGTACCCAGATTCAAGCTGTCTGAAATTGTTAGTTGACTGATTGATCGATTAGAATCGAGAATGCAAATAGGCATGTTTATTGGCAGTGTGACGTTGTCACTTGTTCCAGGAATTCCGGCAGGAGTCCAGTTGGTTCCTGTACCCCAATCATTTGATGTTGAACCCGTCCAAGAATAATTTGCTGCATGAACATATGCATTTATTAAAAGAAATATGAAGAGTAATAGACATCTAAAGGAAACTGAACAGCGGTTTTGAGTATCGATTTGATCTTTCATACCTGATAAGTTTAATGGTTATCTTGAAAATGTAAATACCTGCGTGTAGGTATCGTCACTCCTTTTCAATTTCATTTCAACATAGAATTTCCCGATGTCAAGAAAGTTCTCTCCAAGACCAAGTGTCAAATTATAGCCGTTTCTGAAATAGGTTGTCCCATCTCCAAGTGACCCTCTTTCATCGAATATAAAACTTTTCAGGAGGAGGATTTCACTGCTTGATTTTCCGAACCTGATTTCAATAGAATTTATTATTGAAGTATCATCAACCACTATTTGAATTTGCGCGGAGAATATGGTCGAATCATTAAACTCAATAGCACTATCCGGTGTCATGAAATTTGCAATAGGTGTCCGCTCGGCATCCATCGCAATTACTGGTGAAGTATTCTGCTGGGCGATTAAGCGAAGCGAAAATAACATCAGCAAAATCAAAATAAAGTTAATTTGTTTCATCAGGATTTTGTTTGCATTCAGGATTATTTTAGTGTGTATGTAGTATTTATAATAGTGGAAAAGATCATGATGTTTTTGATTCTATGCAATGACATCTAAAATTCCAACATAACACGCCAATTGAATTGCGGTTTCACCACCTCAAGCTCGTATTAACTTAAAGGCATCTTTTTATTTCCAACAAATTTGAAAAAACTATTTTGTTAAATCTGTAAGAAAACCCTTCAGAAACTGGCATACTTCCCCTTCCCCGCCACCATATTGCGCCATACAAAACCCCATCTTAAGCATATGGAAACATGAACGCAACCCCGTAAGGTTGTATCAGAAAAAGCGAACCCCGTAAGGTTCGTTTTTTTTTTGGTATTGCCACGAAGGCACCAGGACACAAGGATTTTAAAACTTCTTGGTGAAGCCCTGTCTTCATGGACGAGGTTATTGTCACGAAAGCAGCAGATCATAAAGTCTTTTTTGATTTCT
>JBDTTM010000284.1:0-5540 GCA_039930605.1 Bacteroidota bacterium | reverse complement strand
TGCATTTTTCAGTTTTGCTGATGAGGGGATGATGTGAGGAAGAGATTTAAGACATTAGATGTTAGACCCGAGACAGCAGCCGGGAAAAGGAGGAATAATACAGATGTGAAGAATTGCGAGGAGCGAGTTGGCAGTTGGCAGTTGGCAAGGGCGGTGAGTTCAAACAGAATTGCGAATGCCTTTGGAAATAACCAGTGGCAGGGAGCGAGCAGCCAGTCAGTAACCAGCAGCCAGTCGGCAGTTGGCAAGAGTGTTGTGTTCGAATAGGACATATGAATTTTAAATTGAGTTTGAATTGGCAAGAAGCAAGGCGACAGAAGCCATTAGCCAGAATCAATCTCAGTAGGTGCGATCTGTTTGTAGCACCGTAGGTGCGTCATTTTTATAGCACCGTAGGTGCGACACTTTTATAGCACCGTAGGTGCGTCATTTTTATAGCACCGTAGGTGCGTCATTTTTATAGCACCGTAGGTGCGACATTTTTATAGCACCGTAGGTGCGTCATTTTTATAGCACCGTAGGTGCGTCATGTTGGCTGTTCATACAGCAGGCGATAAGACAGCAGCCCCCCACCCTAGCCCTGATTGCAGGGAGCTCCGCGACCGGAAAGCAGGACGAAAGAAACTAAGCGATACATACTTCCGCTCCTGATTACAATTGTTAGTTTTGCGCACGCATGCTCCTGGTCTATTCTCCATCTTCGACACCCCGGCTTATCTATATTTTTGATTTTATTTTCAGGGATATCCTGGGAATCAATTACCAACTCACCCAGGATGCTGAGGAATTCAGGAAAAGCGCACTGCCGAAATTTTCCTATGCTGAAGTACCGCTGGGTGGTGAGCCGTTTTTTTTCAGTACCAAACTTCTTTTCGAAAAAGGAATTCATGGACAGGATATTTCTGTCTTTGACTGGGAAGACTCAAAAGCATTTTTTGCCACACATCCCAAATATGATTTTCCATTCGATCCTTTTGCAGCTGCGTTTTATCTTGTAACACGGTATGAAGAATATTTGCCTCACCACTGCGATAGCCACGACAGGTTTGAGGTGAAAGAATCGCTGGCATGGAAAAAAGGTTTCCTTCAAAAGCCATTGATTGATATTTGGGCAAAACAGATCAGGCGGATCCTGCAAAAGAGATTTCCACAACTTGAATTTCCAAAGAAATCTTACCAATATATTTCGTCACTTGACATCGACAATGCGTATGCATTTAAAGAAAAAGGAATAGTGCGGACTTTCGGAGCCCTGATGAGAAGTTTGTTGCATTTTGAATTTTCCGCATTTTTCAAAAGGCTGATGGTACTTGCAGGAAGCAGGCATGATCCATACGATACCTACGCTGAACTTTTTTCCATTCAACAGGAATATGAATTGAAATGTATTTATTTTTTCCTCCTCGGCGATTATTCTGAGAACGATAAGAATGTACCGGTGACGAGCAAGAAACTACAGTCTCTCATTAAGTACATTGCCGATTACAATGAATGCGGCATTCATCCCTCCTATGCTTCCAATAGCGCGCCTGATAAAATTTCCCTGGAGAAAGGCCGGTTGAAAAAAATTATCAGGAGAGATGTCACCAAAAGCCGGCAGCATTTCCTGATGTTAAAATTTCCGGCTACCTACCGCAACCTGCTGGACCATGATATTACTGACGACTACAGCATGGGGCATGCCGGGGATGTGGGTTTCAGGGCCAGTACGTGTTCTTCATTTTTTTTCTATGATCTTGAACGTGAAGTCATAACTAAATTGCGGATCCATCCGTTTGTGCTGATGGATGCAACGTTCATGTATTACCTGAAAGTGAAGCCGGAGGAAGCATTGAATATGATCAAATCACTCGTTGCAGAAGTTCGTGCCGTTGAAGGAACATTTATTTCACTTTGGCACAATGAATCTTTGAGTGAGATATCTCCCTGGATCGGCTGGAAAGATTTGTACGCACAGTTAGTAAAGGTCGCAGCATCATGATCCGTTACATCAAACACGGTGAAATTGATTTTCAAAAATGGGACGCAACTATTGACGCAAGCACAAATGGAATGGTGTATGCGAAGTCGTGGTTCCTTGATATTGTTTCCCCTGGCTGGCAGGCGCTGATTGAAGACGATTATACAATTGTATTCCCGCTGACATCAAGAAAAAAATTCGGGTTTAGCTATTTGCATCAGCCATTCTTTACACAACAGTTAGGAGTTTTTTCAGGAAATGAATTGACTGTTGCCAAGATTGATGAGTTTCTATTCAATGTTCCAATTGTATTTCGCCTTGTAGAAATCCAGTTGAATCATTCCAATAAATTCAATGGCGGAGATTTTAAAATAAGTGAGCGTTTGACCCATCATCTTGATTTGAACCGGGTCTACGACATCATTCAGAAAAATTATTCTGACAACCTGAAGAGAAATCTGAAGCGTGCAAATCAACAGGAGGTTATCTTTAATAATAATTTTGGTACACGGGATCTGATTAATCTCTTTAAAGCGAATCGCGGGAAAGAAGTGGAGACGTTGAAGGATCGGGATTATCAGACCTTCGAAAAACTTGTTGAAGAAGGAAGCAAAAGAAATCTAGTTACGAAGGTAGGTGTAATGATCAATCATAACCTGGAAGCAGGAGCTGTTTTCATTAAGTCAAATTATGAATACATATTTCTTTTCTCCGCGACTGGTGATAAGGCAAAAGAATCCGGCGCCATGGCTTATATCATTGATGATTTCATTCGATCACATGCCGGCGAAACCATGCAGCTTGATTTTGAGGGTTCTATGGATTCAGGACTGGCCCGGTTTTACAAAAGTTTTGGTTCAAAGGAAATTGTATATTTACAGATCAGAAAAAATAATTTACCATTGCCTTTACGTTGGTTAAAATAATTTTTTTGCCGCTAAAGTCATGAAGACATTAAACCTATTGTAATACACGAAGAGTTTATCAGGCCAGGCCAACAAATGCAAGTTTTCTTTGTGCCGTCGTGGCAAAAGATTTCTTTGAGCATAAAAAATAAATATGGTTCACAACCTCAGTCATAGTAACTCAATCATCAACCAGTTCCTGAGCGAAATCCGCGATGTGGACATCCAGAAAGACCGGATGCGTTTCAGAAGAAACCTGGAGCGAATGGGGGAAATTTTTGCATACGAAATCAGCAAGACGCTGGATTACGAATTAACGGATGTAACAACTCCTTTGGGCATTGCCGCTGTTCCTATTCTGAAGGAGCAGCCAATTGTAGGAACCATCCTTCGCGCTGGAATGCCATTGCACCAGGGCATCCTGAATTTTTTCGACCATGCTGACAATGCTTTCATCAGCGCCTACCGCAAGCATCATAAGGACGGCAGCTTCGACATCAAACTGGAATATGTCTCCAGCCCGATGCTGACTGACCGCATTCTCATCCTCTGCGATCCCATGCTCGCAACTGGTGCAAGCATCGTAATGACATACAAAGCATTGCTGGAAAGGGGAATTCCAAAACACACCCATATTGTTAGTGCGCTGTCAAGCATGCAAGGCGTGAATCATGTGAAAAGTCAGCTTCCCTTGAACATTACAATTTGGTCTGGTGCAATCGATGAAGAACTGACTGCACAGGCTTACATAGTTCCCGGACTTGGCGATGCCGGCGACCTTGCTTACGGCTCAAAGATTTAATTTTCTTTCTGCTAAATCAACCCTCTGTAAATTAATTTTATTGTCATCACTTAACTTACACCTCTATCTTGGATGAGTTTCTGAAAATATTATCGGTGATTTTAATCAGTAGCGTGAAGTTCGCCTTCGGACCTTCATTCGTCTACTTCAATGAAAATTACGATTTCACCTTTTTGGAGACCAATCTCTTCTCCATTCTCGGGGGAATGTTGGGAGTTTGGTTTTTTCTTTACCTGAGCAAATGGATTTTAAAAATGTACCGTAAAATTCGTGCCTGGTATTTTCACGTCTTCAAAAGAAAAAAAGAGCAGGGATTTTCTGATCTTGTAGTAGACGTAGATGCTCCCATTGTAGTGAGGTATGATTATGTATTAAACAGTCCGAAGAAAAAAGTATTCACAACCCGCAACAGGCGTATCATAAAAATCTGGCAGAGTTATGGCTTAGTGGGACTTGCAGCATTGACACCGATTATTTTCTCCATACCCATCGGAACTTTTATCATGGCGCGATTTGAATCGAATAATAAAAGGATACTGTTATATATGTTGATATCAATTACCTGTTGGTCGTTGTTGCTGACATCAATATTTGAATTGACACATGTGCGTAACATACCAGAAATCGTAAAATGAGGATAATAAATGCGAATATTGAATATCGAAATCCGAAATAATACCGAATCCGAAATATTTAATATTGGTAATTCAGTATTATTTCGGATTTCGAGATTTGGTATTCGAGATTACTGCAACATTTAAATGACTTTAAAAAAATACAGTCACGTCTTCTTCGATCTCGACAACACCCTCTGGGACTTTGACCGCAACTCCGCAGAGACTTTGTATGAATTGTACGACAAATACAAGCTCTCTGAATTGGGTATCAAGACTCCTGAGCATTTCATCAGCAAATACCAGGAGCGTAATGCAATGATGTGGGAACAATACCGTTTGGGAAAAATCGACAAGGACATGCTGCGCAATAAGCGTTTCGAACTTACTTTCTGGGACATGGGAATTGAGGCGGTAGAAAAAATTTCTGCGCAATTGTCGGATGACTATGTGAATGCGGCTCCGAAGAGAAATCACCTTTTTCCTGATGCATACGAAGTGCTGGAATATTTACATCAAAAATATACGCTGCATATTATCACGAACGGCTTTCATGAAGCACAATTTATAAAACTGGATGGCACAGGAATCAGAAAATTTTTTCAGAACATCATAATCAGCGAGCATGTTGGTTTTAAAAAGCCTGACATCAATATTTTCAATTATGCAGTGAAGTCCGCCAAAACAATTCCAGAAGAATGCATCATGATTGGTGATGGACTGGAAGTGGATGTCCTCGGTGCTCAAAGGGCCGGATGGGATGCTGTTTATTTCAATCCAAAAAAGATTGCGCATGCTGAAGTTATTACATACGAGATCGAAAAGCTGGAGCAGTTGAAGGCAATACTCTGACTTTTTCCCTGGTTCATGTAATCAGCTAACAAAAGGATAATTATTTTATTATAAAATACCGCAATTCTGAGATGCGCGATCAAAGGTATTGAAGTATTTTTATACTTCTATTTGATAAACCATTACCGTCAGGATAATTGACAGGAAAATTAAATTTTAATCAATGGGACTCACATTTCATTACAGCGGCCATCTCGCAAACATTAATTCTGTTGAGAAGTTAACAGAAGAAGTAAAAGATGTTTGCATAAACTTTAACTGGGAATACTTGATTTGGCCTTTGGAAAAGTCAGCAGATGGTTCGGATGAGCTTGATTTTGATACTTCTGTCATCGACACAATAAAAGGTATATCATTCGCACCACCTGATTGTGAAACAATATTTCTGACCTTTCTTCCGGATGGAA
>JBDTTM010000283.1:0-5581 GCA_039930605.1 Bacteroidota bacterium | reverse complement strand
TGAAGTGGGAGTTACTGGGTTCGAACCAGTGACCCTCTGCTTGTAAGGCAGATGCTCTGAACCAGCTGAGCTAAACTCCCATTTTTTTTAAGGGGCGGCAAACGTACAAGATTTTTTTCAAAATCAAACAATTTGGAGAAAAAAATCATTGACTTTAGCAGAAAGTCGGTTTTGAAAATTCTCACACCACCTCCGCCACCACAAACGTACTCCCTCCCACAAAAACCAGGTCCTTATCCCCTGCCTTGGCTTGAGCTGCCTGCAACGCTGAACGCACCGAATCATAGCTCTCTCCATTCAACCCAAACCTTTTTGCTTTCTCTTTCAACTCATTCGCTTCCAGTGCCCTTGGAATGTTTGCTTTGCAGAAATAATAAGTGGCATCAACAGGTAGCAAGGCCAGCACAGAAGTAATATCCTTATCGTTCACCATTCCAATTACAAAATGCAAATGATTGTAAGGAACTTTTGAAAGTTGCCTGACTACTTCATTAATACCGGCTTCATTGTGTCCGACGTCACAAATGGTAAGCGGCTTTTCATTGATCCGCTGCCACCTGCCCATGAGGCCTGTCGACTGCTTCACATTCTTTAGTCCGGCATAAATATTTTCGCGCGAAATTTTCCACCCGACCTTGCCTACCGGCAGGCAGGTAGCGATCGGGTCCAGTTTCTGTAATTGACCAATCGTCTCTAACACACCGATTACATTTTTGCGCTGGTAATTTCCTAAGAGATCAAGTTCAAGGTTTTCGAATTTCGCACCATCAATCTCAACATCCAATTCCTGGCTGTCTGCATTTTCACTTTTTAATTTGACCAAAGAATCCCGTGACGGAAAATAAATCGGCGAATTCAATATCTCGGCAAATTTCATAAACACATTACTGGTTTCACTATCCTCCTCACTGATCACTACCGGAACACCTGCTTTGATAATTCCCGCTTTCTCAACTGCAATTTTTTCCAAAGTATCCCCAAGAAGATTCATATGATCATAACTGATGTTGGTAATCACAGACACTTCCGGTGTAATCACATTCGTGGAGTCAAGCCTTCCGCCAAGACCGGTTTCAATGACAGCGATGTCAACTTTTTCTCTGGCAAAATATTCGAAGCACAATCCAACCGTCCACTCAAAAAAAGACAGTTCCATTTTTTCAAAAGCCGATTTGTACTTTTCTACAAAAGCAATTACTTCAGTTTCAGGAATCATCATCCCGTTAATCTTAATTCTTTCACGAAAATCTTTCAGGTGTGGAGAGGTATATAGCCCGGTTTTGTAACCTGCCGACTGCAGAATTGAAGCCAGCATGTGCGACGTGCTTCCTTTTCCGTTTGTGCCTGCAATGTGAATGCTCCTGAATTTATTTTCAGGATGCTCCAGCAATTCGCAAAGCTGAATGGTATTCTTCAGATCTGCCTTGTATGCAGCCGCACCAATACGATGGTACATCGGCAACTGGGAAAACAAATAATCAAGAGTTTCAGGATAGCCCATAGAATTTAATGCAAAGAAAGGCAGTGAAGTGAACACGGCAAACATTGAAGGATAATTTTCTTCATTTCAATTGAAAATCTCTCTACCTTTCAGTTTTAATTGGACCTGAAAACACATTCACATGAAAATTATCTCCACCTTATTTTTCCTTTTCATTTTCCTGCTTTGTCAGCATTCAATGGGACAGAGTAACCCTGTTGCCTTAAAACCGGGAATCACCATCAACAGGATACTGACAGTTCAAAATGGTTCTATCCGGGTGATAAAAGATCCCATCAGCAAAAATTTATTTTACTCAACGACAGATGGAAGAATCTATGAAGTGCATCAGCCGCAGGGAAGCGCAGCTTATGACTCACTTGTGTTCACAACCACAGATCATCACGTAACCTATGCGCAGGGTTTCACAGTTCATGACAGTACATTTTATATTTCAGGGAACGACAGCTCGAATAAACCGCTCACCTTCGGAATCATCGTCCGCGGTGTATTGCAACCCAACGGCACGCGGACCTGGAGCACAGTGTTGCAAACAGATTTTTACCAGACTGCAGATTATTTTGATCATCTCTTCAGCGGCATTGCTGTTAATCCTGCCGGAGACAGTATCGTAATATGCAGTGGTGCCCGCGGGGATCATGGTGAAGTTGAAACCCGGTATGGTCTGTACCCTGGATTGCGAAACGTGCCGCTTACGACTAATTTATACATCGTGCCGGCACACGATACAGGCATTGTTGTGCTGCACAATGATTCGGCGTGGATAGACACGAGCGTCAATGTATTCGCACGCGGCATCCGAAATACATTCGACATGGCTTATGATGCACAGGGCAGGTTATTCGGAGTGGAAAATTCCGGCGACCGCGACCACAATGAAGAAATGAACTGGCTCAGAAGAGGCCGCCATTATGGCTTTCCCTGGAAAATGGGAGATACAGAAAACCCGCAACAGTTTCCCGGTTTCGTTCCGGGGACTGATCCTTTAATTCCACATTATTCCCGTTCCTGGAGAATTGGAGCATGGAGTAATGATCCTACCTACCCTCCTCTTCCTGCAGGAATAATTTTCACAGATCCCATTCAAAACTTCGGGCCTGATGCCGATAAATACAGGGATACAATTACAGGTACTGTGATGGATGCAAGTGATTCCTCTATTTCCATCGGAACTTTTACTGCACACCGTTCTCCACTCGGACTCGTTTTCGACAACGACAGCGTGATGCATCCTGATTATCGCGGAGATGCTTTCATGCTTAGCTGGACGAAAGGCCTCGACTCCTGCGGCTGCACAGCGATACCGGATACTGCTATCGGCCCGTTTGTGGATCCAAGTGAAGACCTCCTGCATTTGGATCTTGCTTATGATACTTTATCTGACAAGTTCACGCTGCATGCCACACGCATTGTGGAAGCGTTTGAGCATCCTGTTGATGATGACATAGACAGTAATAAAATTTACGTTCTCGAGAATGGTTATGGTGGAACTTCAGGACTTTTTGAAATACTGATGCCGTATATTCCTGTCTGCGCACCGGCTTACAGTGTCGCCGTAAATTATTCTTCCTGCGATTCAGCAATAGCTATCGCCTCGCCAAATGCAACAGGCTATCCACCTTACATTTATAAATGGCTTGATTCATTGGGAAATTTCGTGCAGACTGATACACTTAGCACCGATGATTCGCTCTGGATTTTTACACCGGGTAGTTATGCTGTTGATATGCTGGATAGTTTTGGATGTCATCTCTTGATTTCTTTTATCGTGCATGCTCCCGTTCAACTTAATGTGGATTTGCAGAATCCATGCGATACATCAACGAATTTTTCGGTTGCATATGCAAATGGTACCGGTCCTTTTACTTATGAATGGAGAACCCCCGATTCATCAGGCATCATCATTCAATCACACACAGTTATTTCATCCACCGATTCGCTTTTCAATATTGCTGCCGGAAATTATTTTATACAGGTCAGAGACAGCCTTGGTTGTTATGCATTTTCCGGTTTTACTATTGTCGATCCTGTCCAGGTAAGTGTTGATTCCGTATTTCCTACTTCCTGTATAGGGTGTAGTGATGGATCAGCATATTTTACCGCTGTACCCGGGCCGCTTACTCTTACACTGAATCCGGCTACCGGAACATTGTTGGGCAATGCTATCAGTGGACTTATGGCCGGAACATATACGCTCTGTGGCTTAGATTCAATGGGATGTACAAGCTGCGATACATTTATTGTACTTGATGATCCGACCAACACTTCATTAGATTTCAACAGAAATGAATTCAATGTTTTTCCAAATCCATCAAAAGGTTTGGCTACAGTTCGTTTCCGGTCCCGGCAGGCATCAATTGTTACATTGAATCTTTTCGATGCAACAGGACGGAAGACAGAAATTCCTTCCGACGAAAAATATTGTAATGCAGGAGAAAATATATTCCTTATTGACACAAAAGAAATTCCACCTGGATGCTATTATATTGAACTAAGATCTTCCGTGCAAAGTATGATTGCAAAGTTTGTGGTTATCAAACAATAAGTAACCATTGCTAAAATCCTTACTTCAGTACAGTAACCATTTTGGTCTGAGATTGCTGTTTGCCTGAAACCGTGACAAAATAAATTCCCGCTTCCTTTACATTGACTGAAATCATTTTCGCATCAGGTCGAGAATGAAAAATAGTCTGACCGAATACATTGGTAATTTTAATTTCATCCACCAGCTCATTTTTTACAATATTTATTTCTGCTGTCGTCGGGTTTGGATAGACTGAAAAAAAATCTTGCGAGAGAGGTTCTTTTACTGAAGTAGTAGAATTAAAAGTACCGGTCCGCAGTTTAATCGTCAATGTATTGTCGTCCTGCCAAATTACATACACAGTCCCGTTCTGAATAGCTACATCAGCATTCACAATGTGGTCGAGGTCCACCGTGTCGTAAGCCATCGGCAACCCGTTCGCAATGTCATTCGTGAATCGCAGTATGCATTGGTCACTGCCGTTAACTATCTGCTTCCAAACCACGGCCATTGCAGTTCCGTCGGTAGCGAGACGTGGATAACTCTGTAATGTCAACCCGGCAATCGGATCAGTAAGTTCAATTCCCTGTGATCCCGTCATTTCTGAAATTGATGTAGCAGTCATGTAACTCAAATTAGTACCTCCACTCCCATTCATGAATACTGAGTAAAGCGTATCCCCGATAATTGCTGCATCTCCGCCGGTTGCAGGGCAGACAAATACACTCCAGTTATGCTGATCAATAGGCATTCCATACGAAAATGAATTTCCCCCGTCAGTTGAAATTCCTGACCACATGTCGCGCACGTTGTTATTATTATCACGGTAAACCATTGCTACTGTATTGCCGCTGGATGCTATTGCTCCCGGACAACAATCGCAAATCACAGATGTCCCACTGCTCCAACCACTTGCTTTCGTATCAACAGAAAAAGAAAATCCGAAATCAGAGGACCTTGCAACTACCCATCTTGAATCAAGATACAGGGCATTAAATTTCATGAAACCAATTATTGGATTGCCAAGGTCGTCAGTTGTAACAACAGGAAAACGGGATAAACTGTCAGCAATGGCATCCACTTGCACGGGTGTAGAAAATGTAACTCCGCCGTCATAAGAATGCACACAGAAAATATGGCAGGTGTCAATGGCTTCCGGCGATTGCTTAAAAACGACATAAACTGTATCGCCATGAGTAGCGATGTCGGGCCCCATCCATGAAGCTCCTGCAACATCGATACTGTTGGGGTTTAAAGATACAGGAGTTGTAAACGCAGTTCCATCCCACCTTGCAAACATCGCATCTGTTGTATTGCTCCAGAGAATAAGCGGGTTTCCGTTTCTATCTAATGCAATCCGTGGATGACCATTTCCGGAAGCCGAAATAATATTCATACCCATATTCCAGGTGATGCCTGTTTGCGCGATTGCGGTAGATGCCAGGAGAAAGAAAACCAAAATATATTGAAGTGCCTTATTCATGATTGATTAATTTGATTTACAAGGTTACGAATAATAAAGGGTTTCAACGAGGCGATTGAATATATTTCTACGC
>JBDTTM010000282.1:0-5585 GCA_039930605.1 Bacteroidota bacterium | reverse complement strand
TATGGATCAGAATCAAAACCCCAACAACCAGCTCAACATCGAACTCAGCGAAGAAGTAGCAGAAGGCATCTACTCAAACCTTGCTATCATTACGCATAGCAATTCTGAATTTGTAGTCGATTTTGTGAAAGTAATGCCCGGTGTTCCCAAGGCAAAAGTAAAAGCCCGTATACTCCTTACTCCCCAACATGCAAAGCGATTACTCGCGGCATTACAGGATAACGTTCAAAAATTTGAAGCGGCTCACGGAGCGATAAAACAAACTGAAGGATTTGGAATACCGATGAATTTTGGAGGGCCGACGGCACAAGCATAGTACGGAATCTCAATTCTGTTCGAAATACGTTTGTGACTATTTGCACATTGGCATATTTCCACATTTGCAAATAAAGAAAATGAGCAAATGCGTAAATAATCAGCCTTCATCTCCCCATTTTATTGAATTGACAAACTTCAATTTTTCGCTTCAATTGCATTCACAATTTCCTCGCTGAAAGGTTTTGATTTGGAGTCGAAACGATGAACTAACTTCCCGTTTTCATCAATAAGGAATTTTTCAAAGTTCCATTTGATGTCACCTGTAAAATCCGGATTGGACTGTTCTGTGAGCCATTTAAAAAGTGGATCAATATCGTCTCCTTTGACCGAAACCTTGCTCATCATTGGGAAGGTCACATTGTACTTACTTGAACAAAACGCTTTGATCTCTGAATTTGTGCCGGGTTCCTGGTGACCGAAATTATTCTCTGGAAATCCAATCAGGACTAATTTGTCTTTGTACTTCTCATACAGTTTTTCGAGGTCTTCATACTGATAAGTATATCCGCATTCTGATGCCGTATTTACGATCAGGATTTTTTTGCCTTTGTATTGGCTCAGGTCAATTGCTTTTCCGTCAATGGAAATCGGCGTGAAATCATAGACCGAAATGTCTTTAGCGAAAAGGAAGAAGAAAATCAAAAGTAAAGATTTCATAGGATTTGTTTTGGTAAAGGTAACAAGTGGATAAATGAATTGTTCACGGGGAGATTATTAAATCTGAACAGCCAATTACCGCAGAGGGCACGGAGAACTGACTGAAATCCCAACAGCTTCTAACCACATAGCTCACATAGGAGCACATAGAAATCCGAACAGCCAATTACCAGAGAGGGCACGGAGAACTGACTGAAATCCCAGCAGCCTCTGACCACATAGCTCACATAGGTGCACATAGAAATCCGAACAGCCAATTACCACGGAGGGCACGGAGGTCAAGGAGAACAGCTAGAATTTGAGAAGGACTAGTTATTTTTTTGATTTATGTTGAATATCCGAACCTCTTCAATGAATTTTCTTTCTTTCGCCAGTCTTCTTCAACCTTAACATAGAGTTCAAGGAAAACTTTTTTACCCAGAAATTTTTCCATGTCCTTGCGGGCTTCCGTTCCGACTTTCTTCAATGCTTCACCTTTATGTCCGATGATAATTCCTTTCTGTGAAGATCGTTCAACGAAAATGATGGCCCGGATTCGTACGATATTTTTTTCGTCTTTAAATTCCTCTATCCCGACTTCAGTGGAGTAGGGTATTTCTTTGTCGTATTGCAGAAAAATTTTCTCGCGAATCATCTCAGCCGTAAAAAACCGTTGTGTAAGATCAGAAAGATTTTCTTTGCTAAAGTAAGGGGGAGACTCAGGTATTATTTCCAGCAGCGTTTCCACAATTTTATCTGTATTGAAATCGTTGAGTGCAGAAACAGGAATTACAGCATGCGGTTTGATGGCTTTCTTCCAGCCATGAATAAGTTTGTTGATTTCATTTTGTGTGGATAAATCAACCTTGTTGATGATAACGATTACCGGAACCTTGATTTTCTTGAGTTGCTCCACCAATGTTTCTTCGAGATAAGCTTCCGTAAGATCATTGATAACTAAAACGGCATCAGAGTCGAGCAGAGCTGCATCCACAAAATCCATCATTTTTTTATGCAGCAGGTAATGTGGCTCCAGGATTCCCGGTGTATCAGAAAAAACGATTTGGTAGTCTTCAGCATTCAGGATTCCCTTGATCCTGTGACGAGTAGTTTGTGCTTTAGGGGTTATAATACTGAGGCGTTCACCCAGAATTTGATTCATCAGGGTTGATTTCCCGACATTGGGCTTACCTACGATACTGACGAAACCGGATTTATGGGCCATGTGTAATTATAATAAAAATAGCCGAATTTCTTCGGCTATCTTTTTAGGTAGCGGGGGCCAGACTCGAACTGACGACCTTTGGGTTATGAGCCCAACGAGCTACCAACTGCTCCACCCCGCACTATATCTTTATTTTGAATGTTTTTCTAAGGAACTAATGTTTTTTGAGGGCGCAAACGTACATGATTTTTTCAAATAACAACCAATATTTTTAAAAATCATTTATGGGAGAATATCACTTCTTTTTGCAAAAAAGAGGAGAATATAAAAAGCCTGTTATTTGTCTGCTCCTGATTTAGAAGTAAGAATCATACTAACCAGTCCCGGCAGAATGACGCACAACAGAAAGGTGCTATAATTGTATTACATAACTATCGCCATCCTTATACCTCCCCAGTTGTGAGAATCTCCGGATTTAAATTCTTTTGTGAGGAAGGACTGAAAGTATTCAAGGTTGATTTTTCCAATGTTGAAAACGATTCCGAAACTATTTTGAAAAGTAGCCCGAGTTAAATTTCGTGCAGAAATAGTGTAGTCGCTTTTTTTGTTAAACAAACCTCCCTGCAATGTTGCGTCATAACCGATGGCACTTACTAAAGGCTGATCATAAATATGTACCCGAAATTTTTTTCGCTTATTTCCTGAATGAAATGGTGAATCAAATAAACCTGCCATGCCAACAAGCCCGGTAGAAACTTTATCTTTCAATGTTCCTGCACGCACATCCCCGCAAAAATTCAACAGGAAAAATTTTTTTGAAATTATATTCTTCTCCAAACCAACCTGGTAATTGATTGCAACATCATTTTTTACCTGGTGCTGCCAGCCAAGTGGAAGAAAATTACCGGTCCATTCATGAATAGAAGTTTGTGTTTCTTTTCCCCCGGCCGCACTGCCTACGACTCCGATTGAGAGATTAGAAGTGAATCGCAATTTTTTAATTGAATCGTTTGCAACTAAAAACGTTTTTAGGAGAAGTACACCGGCATAAGGACGATCTCGCTTAAGTATTTCATCATGGCGAATACTTGTGGGTGTGTAAACATCCTGTTCAACCGCAATTCCATATTTTGAATTTTCAAGTTTCGGATGAATGAGCAATTTCGAAAGAGGAAATTTCTTTAATGCAGGATGTACAAATTCAAGATTTACCCCTTGTGAATAATACCAATCTGCAGCGGAGAAAAAATCATTTTCATAATGGAACCGAAAATATTTTTCGCCCTGGGTATTTCTGAAAGAAGCTGTATTGTCAATTACCTGTCCGTGACTGCTATTAATAACCAAGGAAAATACAGCTATAAGGTAGAATGGATGTCTTCGCATGGTTTATGTACGAAAACAATTGCTCTGAAGATTTAGTAGAGTAGCAACTCTTCCATCACTTTCCCAACTTTGTCTGCATTTGGAATCATGGCAGCTTCCAGTATTGAATTTAGTGGAATGGCTGGCAGGTTCTCAGAGCCAATGACTTTAACCGGCGCATCCAAAGATTGAAAACATTCATCGGAGATTTTTCCTGCAAGTGCCTGCGCAAATGAATTGTTCAGTACTTCCTCTGTGACCACCAGGCAACGGTTGTGTTTCCTTACAGAAGCAAAAACAGTTTCATAATCCACAGGAGCAAGTGTGCGCAAGTCAATAATCTCTATGCGCCCCGGGTAATTTTTTGCAGCATTCTTACTCCAGTAAACTCCCATTCCGTAGGTAATCACACTTAATGACGTTTGTCGGCTGGTAACTGAGGACTGTTGAGTATTGATTGTTGACTGTAGTGCAATGCGGGCTTTTCCGAAAGGGATTATATAATCTTCATCGGGTTCAACAGTTTTTGCATCCTCTGTTCCTTTCAGCTTGCTCCAGTAAAGTCCTTTGTGTTCTAAAATTACACATGGATTGGGATCGTAATACGCAGATTTGATAAGTCCTTTCAGATCTGCACCTGTACTTGGATATGCAATTTTAATTCCGCGGATATTGGCGAGGATACTTTCCACACTTGAAGAATGATAGGGGCCTCCACTTCCATAGGCGCCAATCGGCACCCGGATGATGCAACTCACAGGCCACTTGCCATTGGTGAGATAACAACTGCGCGCGACTTCTGTAAACAATTGGTTCAACCCGGGAAAAATATAATCTGCAAACTGAACTTCTACGATGGGTTTCAAACCTGCAGCACTCATACCAACGGTACTGCCAATGATGAATGCTTCCTGTATGGGTGTATTGAATACCCGGTCGTCCCCGAACTTTTGTGCAAGTGTAGCTGCTTCGCGGAATACACCACCTAACCTGCCGCCTACATCCTGACCATACAACAAACACTCTTTGTGTTTTTCCATCAGTTCTTTCACTGCAAATAGTGCGCAGTCGACCATCACTGTTTTTTCTTTTCCCTTCGGTTCACGTTCTCCTTTCTCTTCCGTAACAGGAGTAGGAGCGAAGTCGTGCGTAAATAAATCTTCAGGCCGCGGGTCTTCTGCTTTCAATGCCTTTTCGAAATCATCGTGAACAAGAAGCCTGGCGCGGGTTTCAATCGTTGCAAGATTTTTCTCATCGTACCCTGCCGTCAATAGCATCTTTCTAAACTTCGGCATTGGGTCCCGCTTTGCGTCTTCTTCAAGATCATGGCGGTACCATTCCCGCCGCACACCACTTGTATGATGCGCAAGCAATGGAACTTTTGCATGGAGCATCATAGGCCTTCGTTCAATGCGGATGATATCCAACACCTCGCGAACTGTATCATAGCTTTTATAAAAATCAGTCCCGTCAATAGAACGAACCTCAAGACCTTTGAATCCTCTCGCATACTCAGGGGCATCCATAGCACGCACTTCTTTTGCATGTGCAGAAATGTCCCATTCATTGTCCTGGATGAAATAAAGTATAGGCATTTTTTTAAGTACTGCCATCTGGAAAGCCTCGCTCACTTCGCCTTCTGTTACAGACCCATCACCGAGGGAACATACCACTACCGGTTTCTCCTTTAATTTTTTGTTGTCTATTCCGAGTTTTTCCAGGTATTGAATTCCCATTGCAATTCCGGTTGTTGGAATGGCCTGCATCCCTGTCGCGGAGGACTGATGCGGAATCTTCGGCATGTCATCTCTTCTCAGTGAAGGGTGACAATAATAAGTTCGACCACCTGAAAACGGATCATTACGTTTGGCGAGCAGTTGAAGCATCAGGTCATACGGCTTCATCCCAATTCCCAGCAGGATGCTGTCATCGCGGTAATAAGCTGAAAGAAAATCCTGCGGTTTCAGTTGTAATCCGAGCGCGAGTTGCACAGCTTCATGTCCACGCGAACAGGCATGTACATATTTTGCTGTGATCTGTGCTTTCTCTTCGTATAAATCACTCATTGCACGTGCGGTGCACATGAGTTCGTAGGCTTTCA
>JBDTTM010000281.1:0-5588 GCA_039930605.1 Bacteroidota bacterium | reverse complement strand
GAATGTGTTTCCTAACCCGGCAACCGATATCATTAATATTCAATACGAGCTGGATGAAAATTCCAATGCAAGCTTTAATGTTTTCAATAGCATCGGTCAGGTGGTCGTAAATAAAATAATTGCAAATGATGAACAGGGAATACACCAGGTCTCATTATCAGTGACTGAATTGAATATGTCAAGAGGAATATATTTTGTAGAGTTACTTGTGAATGGAAATAAATACCTGAAAAAAGTTGCAGTTGTAGAATAAGTCCCGATCTACAAAACATATTAAAGGCCCCCGCTTCTAAGGAACCGGGGGCCTTACTATTTAACGGTTTTCTAGAACAGCATTGAATGCAGTTGCGTTCTCCATATCAGAATCAGCACACCGCCAATAGCTACCACTACACCAAGGAGTGACTGAGTCGTAATTTTCTCTTTGAAAAAGAAAACAGAAATTAACAATGCACCTACAGGCATGAGCGAAAAAATTGTTTGCCCGACACTTACATCAATATTGCTGATAGTGTATAACGATAAACAAACGCCAAGGAACGGACCAAAGATGGTTCCGAGGATGGCATATTTTATTCCTCCATTTTGGTTTTTGACAATTGGTTTTACAACCGACGGCAATTTTCCAAGAACAACAGTAAATATCAGCAGAGAAAGAAAACCGATCGTAATACGCATAAAAGTTGCAGACCAGGGAGAAACCATCTCAGCTCCATTCATCATTCCTTTTTTGGAAAGCACAAGACCGACTCCCTGGCAGATGGCAGACAATACACCAAACATAATTCCTGCATAGATGCTGCCATGACCCCGATCAGGAATCGCACCCCGTTCCTTTCGTCCGAGTGAAATACTCATCACACCAATCATCGTAATCACCATTCCTGCAATACCGATTCCGTTAACCGATTCACCTAAGAGAATATAGCCGGCCAGCAATGCAGCAGCGGGAGAAAGTGTGGTGAGTACGCTTCCAATCCTCGGACTGAGAATTGCATACATTTTAAATGCAAAAAAGTCGCCTATCGTCAACCCGACAATTCCTGAAAGCCCCAGCCAACACCAGGAATAAGAATAAGATGCAGAAAAAATATCCAAAAATAATTCCCGGTTTATCAATAGGTTGGTAACAGTAAGAAAAACGATTGCAAGCAAAAGACGAATGTGATTCAGTGTATTAGAGCCCAGTCGTCTTGCAGCCTGTGTAAAAGGAAAAATGCAAATACTCCATGAAGCCATGGTAAGCATTGCAAAGAAAATTCCGGTGGATTCTGACATGGTACGAATATCGAAAGCTTGCGATCCCGATTGCTATCAGCAAACGTATTTGCGAATTTAAGAATGGCGAATATTGCGAATTGGAGAATATGAGTATGTGATAAATGAAAAAATAATCAACATTTATCTATCTCCGAATATCAGGGACCCGATGCGAACCATGTTACTGCCTTCAAGTAATGCAATTTTATAGTCGCTGCTCATTCCCATACTTAGTATTTCAGGTTTGAAATTTGAATCTCTATTGCTATCGGAATAAAGTGGTGGCTTCGGTTGAACGTTTACTTTTATTTCCTCAGAAGCCGGAAAAAGTAATGGCGGGTGTTTGCCATTTAACCTTTGCGGTCTGAATGCCCGGTCACGGAGCTGCTGGTAATATTCCGACAACGCATTAAATTCCTTCCTGATTTCATTTCTGTCCCCGGTGAGCGTAGCCATTCCCATCAGTCCTTTCACACAGATATTTTTTAATTCGTGGAAATCAGGATTCGACAGCAACGCTGCGGCTTCAGCGAAACTCAATCCGAATTTCGTTTCCTCTTGTGCAATATGAACCTGCAACAGGCAATCAATCACCCTGCTATTTTTCTTTGCCTGTTTATCAATCTCCTTCAGCAAAGCAAAGCTGTCAACGCCTTGTACCAATGAAACAAATGGTGCAATGAGCTTCACTTTATTGGACTGCAGGTGCCCGATAAAATGCCATTGAATGTCTTGCGGCAGCACGGATGCCTTCTCCACCAATTCCTGTACATAATTCTCACCAAAAATATGATGTCCAGAATTATAAACGGCCTTGATGGTCTCAACTGGCTTTGTTTTAGAAACAGCTACCAGCGTAGCATCATGTTGCTTCAGCTCGCTTAAAATTTTTACAAGGCTGTTTTGATCAAAATACATGGCGCAAAGTAATTTTAAATAGTCCGAATATGAAATTATAAGCAAAATCTGTTAACGAAATGACCTCGCGGATAACGCAGATCCCGCAGATGTAACTGTGTTATTACGGGGGACACTAAATAGTAGCATATTTTCTTAAGTAGCATATTTTACTTTTATTCATGAATCAAAGATAATAAACATTTAATGTATGATACTATTTTATGTCCTTATTAATAAATACGTGAATGCCTTTTAAAGCCCATTTGCTATTCGTATAATTTTCAACGGCGATTCGTTAAAGTTAATCAACAATCCTAATTTTCTTTTTGAGAGCTTAAGATATGTCAGCAATTGCTTAGGATGAACATCATGTAATGCTGCAACAGACTTTACTTCAAGTACAACAAGGTTATCAATAAGAATGTCAATTCGAAAACCCATGTCAAGTTTCACACCTTGAAAAATTACCGGCAGTCCAACCTGGGATTGAACAAAAAATCCTTCCTTTTTCAAAAGGTAAATTAAGCAGGCTTCATAAACTGACTCAAATAAACCTGGGCCCAATTCATTGTAAATATTAAAAGCTGCACCTCTAACTGCATATGATATTGCATCTTCACTTTTCATAAAAAAATTATTTCAACGTTCAACTCATAATTTTCACCTGCCAAAAGCAAAAATATCGCTCGTGATTAATAAATCACAACAGTATAATAAGGATTTTTAATGAGTAGCAATCAACGCAGATACAATAGATTTTTATCTGCGGGATTTGCGAAATCTGCGAGGCTAATTGCCAATCAAAAAATAGATTTTTATCTGCAGTATCTGCGCCTTCTTCGATTCATTACTTCAATGAATGCAACACCAATCCACTTCTCAATTTCGGTTCAAACCAGGTAACTTTTGGCGGCATGATGAGGTTGTTGTCGGCAATATCCATCAGTTGCTTCATCGATACCGGGTAAAGCGCAAAGGCAACCTTCATCTCCCCGCTGTTCACACGCTTTTCCAGTTCTTCAAGGCCGCGCATGCCACCCACAAAATCTATGCGCTTATCTGTACGCAGGTCTTTGATATTAAGAATCGGATCAAGAATTTTCTCTGAAAGAATGGTAACGTCCAGCACGGCAATCGGATCGCTGTCATTATAGGTTCCCTGTTTGGCAGTAAGTGCATACCACTTGCCGTCGAGGTACATGCTGAACTCATGCAGTTTTGCCGGCTTGTACAATTCTCCTTTTTCAGTTACAGAAAAATTTTCTGAAACCTTGTTGATTAAATCTGCCGAAGAAAGACCGTTCAGATCTTTTACTACGCGGTTGTAATCAAGTATTGCCAGCTGCGTATCAGGAAAATGAACTGCAAGAAAGAAATTGTATTCTTCTTTGCCAGTATGATTTGGATTCGCATCACGCCTTTCCTTCCCCACCAAAGCAGCAGCAGCTGTACGGTGATGTCCGTCTGCCACATAGGTGAATGGAATTTTTGAAAACAACGATGTGATCCTGCTGATCGTAGCATCATCCTTCACCACCCAGAATGCATGACCGATTCCATCATCAGAAATAAAATCATATTCCGGAGTTGCTTTTATGAGATCAGAAATAAGATTGTCAAGTTCGGCAACTGACCGGTAAGCAAAAAACACAGGCTCGTAGTTGAGGTCGCTGTACCGGATGTGATTCTTACGGTCTTCTTCCTTATCAGGCCTTGTGAGCTCATGCTTACGGATCACATTGTTCAGGTAATCATCCACCGATGCACAGCCCACAATGCCGTTTTGCTTCCTCCCATTCATTGTCTGCTGGTAGATGTAATAACAATCCTTTTCATCCTGGAAGAAAACACCTTCGCGCAACATGCGGTCAAAGTTTTCTTTTCCCTTTTTGTATATTTCAGGAGCGTAATGATCGAAGTCATCAGGAAAATCCATTTCCGGCTTGATCACATGATAAAAGGAATTTTGGTTATCACCGGCCTCAACGCGTGCTTCCTTTTCATTGAGCACATCATAAGGACGGGATGCAATACTTTTTACCAGGTCTTTTTTCGGGCGGATGCCGCGGAAGGGTTTTAATGTTGCCATACTATTATTTTTTACGGGTGCATAATTCGGAATAATAAATTTAACCCGAAATAGTTTTTTCAACGCTCTTCCAGAATAAACGTGCTGATTGATCCCATGAAAACGCCTTTGCACGCACAATGCCACGTTCGACACAAGTGGTCCGCAGTTTTTCGTCGGCGCACATTTTTTTCATGGCATCACAAATGGAATCAATAGAATCCGGATTTACGAGAACGCCTGCATCTCCCGCTACTTCAGGCATAGAAGAAGTATTAGATGTAATTACCGGTACCCCGCATTGCATCGCTTCAATGATGGGTATGCCAAATCCCTCAAACCGGGAAGCGAATAAAAGTGCATGCGCTGAACCGATGAGTTTGGGGAGTTCATTGTCATTCACACGACCAATGAAGAGAATATCTTTTTTGAAAGCCGATTTTTCATACGCATTTTCCATATCATCATTCCACCAGCGTTTTGCACCTGCGATTACAAATTTCATTTCCGGTGAATTCGACTTTCTGAATTCGGTGAATGCCTTCATCATATTCGGAAGATTTTTCCGCTGATGAATGCTGCCAACAAATAAAAAGTATGGCAGGGATTCAGCATATTTCTTCCTGGTTGCTGCAATTTCATTTTCACCGAGGCGGGCGAATTGATTACCCACACCATTGTAAATCACATCAATTTTATCCGGACTTACTTTGTATTTTACTTGAATATCTTCTTTTGAAAATTCAGAGACTGTAATTAACCGAGTTGCCTGGTATGCTATTCTCCGGTAGTAGTACTGGTAATAATGCAACACTCCATCCGGCATATCTTCCGGGAAATGTTCAAAATTCAAATCATGAATAACAGCAAGTGTTTTGGTTTTAGTTTCCAGGGGAATACCTCCATCAGGAGAAATTAATAGATCCGGTTTGTGTTTTTCAAGGAACCAACGGAGCCGGTACTGGTACCAAAATACGAGCAGCCTTGGATGACTTGCCGGAGGCAGCAATATAAAGGGCTTTACTTTTTCCGTGTAAATGAACTGATGGTCATATTTCCTATCGAAAAGAAAAAGGAACTCATGCTCAGGATGTTCCTTCACCAGCCGCGAAAGTATCTCATGGGTAAAAACCCCGAAACCTTCGAGTTTATCT
The DNA here is from genome assembly GCA_039930605.1 of Bacteroidota bacterium. Classification (GTDB taxonomy): domain Bacteria; phylum Bacteroidota; class Bacteroidia; order AKYH767-A; family 2013-40CM-41-45; genus JAPLDB01. The sequence goes on along the minus strand of JBDTTM010000281.1, from coordinate 206 downwards.
TTGCGAAGCATCCGTGTGACAACAGCAATTTTCATCGGCGCGAAAGTAAAGAAAGGAAAGGAATGGAAAAGCCGTTATAAGGAATTGGGTCATTTGTTTATATCCCTTCAACAGATATGAACAAAAGAGCATTAGCTTTTCAATGACTTACCACGAAAGGCAATCAGGGTTTTATTTACATTTGGCATTCATGAAATTTTCTTCCC
>JBDTTM010000280.1:0-5629 GCA_039930605.1 Bacteroidota bacterium | reverse complement strand
GAAATTACAGAGTCGTTCGAGTTTTGTTTAACGGTTAAGATTTTGCAGCCTAAATTTTTATCACAATGACATGAACAGCCACACGAATAAAATAATGTCAAAAAGAAAGTACCCATAATGACTGTTATGAGAACAGATACATTCTTCATGATAAGCTCTATTTTTTAAAGTTGATTTCCTGCAAGCGTAAAATAAGTACCGCTTAAAGCTTCACCAGCTTCGCAATCCCTCTCACCTCCTGCCCTTCCGCGCGTATCATATAAACACCTTGCGGAAGCGAACGTAAGTCTATTTCATACCAACCGTCCTTTGCAGGAACCATCGGTACAATAAATTGCTTTCCCGAAAGATCCAATACCTGGATACTTTCAACGCCAACCTTCATGTCAATATGTAACATCGCTTTGTCCGTGGCCGGATTTGGAATCACAACAAGTCCTGCCGAATGAACAGGTGTGGTAATAATATCATTGGCGATATTTGAAATACAGTTTCCATAAATATAATTTAACATGGTCTCAGCATGACTGTTTACAATCTCACGTACGCTGCTGATGCAAATCATTGTATCCGTGATGCTGCTGAAATAAATACGGCATATCACCTGCGGCGCAGCGCTGCGATGAATGAAAGAATCGACAGGCGACAATGCAAACACATCATGCGAAGTGGCATTGAAACGGATGTCAGAAGGAAAATCAACCGGCGAAATCATGCTCACCACATTTTGAATATCGATGCCATGCATAGTGAACTGGTAGCCCTTTATATCAGTATAGGTATGTGTCATTTCGATATCAATGTATTGCTGGTTCATATCCCAACCTGCAATGGTAAGTCCTGCTGTGTCATTTGGATTATAAATATTGCGAGGGAAATGGCAATGGTTGTGCAAACCAACAACGCCACCAGTACTGATGCACCAGTTCGCAAGTACTGCGTCATACACACTCAGCACACTGTCATTGTTCAGATCATTGCATGTTGTAGCAGGGAAAGAATTATTTTCAAGAATGGACATGTACATCGGAACATCCATTGAATCCAGGTGTCCGTCATTGTACACGTCACCAAATACAGCCGGTCCGTTGCAGGAACCCTGGCAATCTGGCAATGCAGTACCGCCGGGTATTCCATCGCAATCCAGATATGGAATGCAATTCGGCAGCAATGAGAACGAAGGAATTCCTTGTGCATTCCGGACAATGTTGATGCAAACCTGCGTAGCATTGTTGTAATAGTTCATTTCATTGTGACCCATTGCATCCGGCAAATGATTGGGGTTGATCACAATGGCAAGCCGGTAATCACCATCAGGTACATCAGTGATATCAATCCATTGGCACTGGGTTCCTGCTCCATATTCATCATAACATCCAACAGAGATTCCCATGTTCCCACAATTGTACTGGCCGAAACCGCAGAGATCCATCACACAGAAACCATTTTTATGTCCAACCGGCATTGGGTTTCCATACATATCAATCAACCTGTAATCTCCATAGCCTTCATAGTGCGGATGCCCATGACAGTTATTAAAATTAAACATGCCCGGCTGAGACGAAGGATTGCCGATCCAGTAATCCAACGTACCGACATTATTAATTTTTGAAGTAAATGTGATCACATAACGGTTTCCATATCCTGTCACACATCCTTCACTCACGTCACAACCGGAAGCCTGGAAATAACTAAGCATGAGTGAATTCACAAAAGCTGCGGAATCATAATCAAGATCCGGTCCTGCGCAATTTGGATTGCCGGGATAAATACAACTCCCGTCGTCAACAACTGCAAGCGGATTGTAATTGCAAGCCAGCGGATCCATACATCCTTGTATCGGTCCCACATAGCTGAAGGTAAAATTAATTGAGTCAGCACAATCATCCTGCTTGTCACCGATCCGTATGAAATAAGTTTGTCCAGCTACCAGCATCACATTGAGGTCGGCTTGCAATCCGCAGGAAGCATCATCGTTGTACGCGTACGTGCCTTGCGGACCTTCAGAATAAGGAGTTGGGGGACATGCATTGTAAACCCATATCTGAGTATTACAGGTATTCAATCCACAGGTAGAAAAATTATATCCTGCTGTGCTGTCACAAGCATATGTGTACCAGGTATCGTCAAAAGATGCCGTATAAGTACCGTAAGCAGTAAGTGGAATTGGTGAAGTACAAAATGATCCGGGAGGACATGCAATTGCAAACTGTGCCTGGTATCCGAATGCATCTCCGTGCGCCATCAGCACTCCATCTAAGTAAACCCAATAGCCACCGGGTGCATAAATACCATCTCCATACTGATCATAGATTGTAAACATGGCACAGGATCCTGTTGGAATGCAAATGGTATCACCAACAGAAGTACCTGTATCTAACTGATTTCCGCCAAGGTCAACCAGGCTCCATGAAGTTTCATAGGGCCATGTATCAGGAATGATTTGAATGATGACTTCTGAGAAGCCGGCAGAACAGGATGCAGATGATTTGACTGTTATAAAAACTAAACAAACAAAAAAGGTTAGTAGTGTTTTTTTCATTGTTGGAAATTTCAGGAAAGATAGAAAATATCAAATTGACTGGCAAGAGATGAACTAGAATAGCAGGTTGTAACGCCAAATCAAACCATTCCTAATCCTGATCGCATCCAGCACCTCAAATTCTTCTTACCACATACTGTCTTAATGTATTTTCACAATGCAGTATTGCTATCGATGTTGTTCAAAGGCCATGTACGAAAACAATAATATCTCATGTGTAAAAAAATTAATTATTTACCGGGCCAAAATGGAATTCTGAGGTTTGACCATATATTTTAAAAAGAAAATTGCTGTCACCATCAGCAATTTCGCCGGGCCCTATTTCTTTATCCGATTAACAATATTTGAATCTATAAGGTAATAAGGTCAATATCCTTTTTAATTGATTTTTCTACTAAGGTTTAAAAAAATGATTGCCGATTTCATCCGATAAGTGCGATAGCTATCAAACACTAAGCATCACAAAAAATTATTTATTCCAAACCTTAGTAGAAACAGTAAACACAGAAGATCAAACCTTATTACCTTCGCTTTGCGTGGCAGTTTGACTCGCCAGGATAAACCTTCTCCACCCAATTTTCTCCCCCTGAATTTATCTGGTTATATTCGCTGCTCAGGGATATTGTATGATCAAATGCGTAATTGTAGAAGATGACAAGATGAGCCAGATGGCGCTCACAGACACTATTTCAGAACATTGTAAAAACGTAGAAGTCCAGGCCGTTTGCAATACGCCTGAAGAAGGCGTGCGTGAAATCCGCAAACTTTCTCCCAACCTCGTTTTCCTTGATATTGAAATGCCGGGGATGTCGGGATTTGAAATGCTGAAGCTGGTGAGTGATATTGATTTTGAAGTGATCTTCACTACTTCATATAATGAATATGTGCTGGATGCCATCCGCAGCAATGCATTTGATTACCTCACCAAACCGATCAAGCCGGAAGAACTGAAAGTGTCTGTTGAGAGACTCGTTCAGAAAAGAGTTCGGACGCGCAACCAGAAATTTGAACTGCTCGCAGAACGGTTAAGCACCGTAAATAAAAACCGGCGAATTGCATTGCCGACTTTCGAAGGATTTATTTTCGTGAACGTCAGGGACATCATGCACTGCAAATCTGAAAGCAACTACACCACCATCTACCTTGCAACCGGCGAACAGATTGTAGTCACACGCACACTCAAAGAAATTGAAGAATCTGTAAACAGTCCTGACTTTTTCAGGGTGCACAACTCCCACTTTGTAAACCTGTCCGCTATTAAAAAATACATCCGCGGTGCAGGCGGCTATTTGGTGATGAATGATGGAAACAGCATCAACATTGCCCGAAACAGGAAAGACAAATTCCTGAAACTCCTCGAGCGTTTTTAGGAATATACCTAATCTTGAATACCGTAGATTCCTCTTCGTCAATTGACGGCTCGGAATGATAAGGAATAAGCAGCTATGTTGGCGAAAGACAAAATTTGAACTTCGAAGAGCGCGTTTCCACTTCCGACACTTTTGAAACAACTTTTGTAGTAAATCTCTAACCTTTTCAAATTGTCAACCACACATCCAAACCTGCCAAACACTCAGTCAACACGGGGTTTCACTCATCGGTGCTATGTTTTAGGAAAAAGTGAACGTTTCTTTGAACCGGTATTGAAAATATACCGTACGTTCTTTCAAATCATTAAGCCCTCTGTTTAATCTGCTACAATGGTTGGTTAGCAAAAAAAAGAAGTCCCGTAAGCTTCTCAAAAAGGACCATCACCCCGTAAAGTGATGGTCTTTTTTAATTTTCAGCACTTTTCGATGACTACTGCATATCCCATACCTACGCCAATGCACATGGTAACCAATGCAAATTTTTTATTCTGCCTGCCCGACAATACGACGGGCTCGTGAAGTTCAATCGCTGCCGATAACAAGATCCGGGCACCACTCATACCCAGCGGATGACCCAAGGCAATGGCGCCTCCATTGGGATTAATCCTCTCATCATTATCCGCCAGTCCCCAGGAACGCGTACAAGCGAGCGACTGAGCAGCAAATGCTTCATTTAGTTCGATAACGTCTATGTCATTCCAAGTAAGTCCCGCTTTTTTAATCGCACGGTTACTCGCCTCCACTGGGCCGATTCCCATAATGCGCGGCTCAACACCAACAACAGCATTTGAAACAATCCTTGCCAGCGGCTTGAGTGCATGTTTTTTAACTGCTTCTTCTGATGCAATCAACAATGCCGCAGCGCCATCGTTTAATCCGGAAGCATTTCCGGCAGTCACTGTTCCTTCTTTCCTGAAAGATGCTTTGAGTTTTCCAAGACCTTCCAAAGTAGATGCGGACTTGATGAATTCATCTTTATCAAAAATAATCGCATCACCTTTCTTTTGAGGAATTAAAACAGGTACAATTTCCTTTGCAAATCTTCCACGTTGTTGCGCTGCTGCTGCCTTCTGTTGTGACCACAATGCAAACTGATCCTGGTCCCGTCTGGAAATTTTATCCCTGTCCGCAAGGTTTTCTGCTGTCTCCCCCATCGCATCAGTGCCATACATTTCCTTCATCCTTGGATTGATGAAGCGCCAGCCAAAACTGCTGTCAAACATCTGTGCATCTCTTCCATAAGGTGTGGATGTTTTTGAAATCACCCAGGGTCCACGCGTCATGTTCTCTACACCTCCGCCAATCATGAGTTCGGCATCTCCTGTTTGAATAGTCCTCGCAGCAGCTACACATGCCGACATCCCGGAAGCGCATAACCTGTTCACTGTTTCACCTGGAACAGAAATAGGTAAACCGGCAAGCAGCAAACTCATCCGTGCAACATTCCTGTTGTCTTCGCCTGCTTGGTTTGCACAGCCGAGAATGACATCACCGATTTCCTTCGGATCAATAGATGGATTCCTTTTGATGAGTTCTGCCAAAACAATTGCTGCAAGATCATCTGTGCGAACTGATGCAAGAGATCCTCCGAGATTTCCAACCGGAGTGCGGACTCCATTTACGATGTATGCTTGTTTCATTTTATTAAAATGTGATAGGCAGATTTATTACGGGGGACACTAAATAGTAGCATATTTTCTTAAGCAGCATATTTTAC
>JBDTTM010000279.1:0-5630 GCA_039930605.1 Bacteroidota bacterium | reverse complement strand
AGCCAAGTATTGCTGCAAAAACTTCCACTTCAATTTTCTCCCCGGTTTCAACGCTCCAGTAATGCATTTTCTCCCCGGCAAAATCAATAAACATTTTATCACCTGCCTTATGCTCAATGTGCATCACCGGGCGTGTTTGGTTTAAGTATCGATTAAGATAATGACAAAAGCTGGTGAACCTGAAGCCATCCGGATGCCTTGAAAAATATTCCTGCCATTGTTTGGTTCGTGTCATGCCTCTTCGCTTCAAGGCCTTTTCGATGCCTGGAAGCAATGCCATCAATGAACGAAGGCGTTCTGTCGGTTCTCGATTATCATCCGCACAAAATAATTGGGAGAGATGATAATCATTCATCGCTTCCACATCAGCACTTTGAAGTTGCTCCTGATGAAATACACGTAAATACTTTTTTACCGTGTTGCGAGCAACTCCGGTCAAATCACTGATCTGTAATTTGGTCTTGCCTTGTGAATGAAGGCGTAGAATTTGTCTTACCTTAGCCATTGTGATGCGTTGGTTTGCCATGCTTTTTGTTTTAGGAACGCAAGGTTCCTCACAAATCGCATGGGTTGAAACTTACCCGATCAACAATGTAAAAATGGTGGTCAATTTGCTCCGAAAAGTGGTGGTCAGTTTGGAGCGAAAACCAGTGGTCAGTTTAGACCGAAATCAGGTGGTCAACTTGACTGAAATTTCCACTTCTGGTGCGACTTCATATAATTGGACAATTCCAGCAGGCTCTTCAATTTTAGGATCTTCATCAGGGACTTCAATTCTTATGCTTTGGGGTTCTACAAGTGGGGATATTTCTGTAATTGCTTCAACTGCATGTGGTATATCGGCGGCAAGTTCTGTCCTGAATGTAACTGTGAATTCCTGTCGGTTTGCCCAATCACAATCATCAAGTGAGAAGGTGCAGTTATACCCTAATCCTACAAATGGAATGGCAACTTTAAAATTTAACAATGAGAAAGATGAAGATTATTTGGTTTATATCAAGGATGTTGCTGGCAGAAGCATCATAGTTGAAAATCGAAAAGCAGTGAAGGGGATAAACTTAATGGATTTTGATCTTTCTTCGCTTGCAAAAGGGATTTATATTATTTATTTAAAAGGGGATGCGAAGGATGAGAGGCTGAGAATAATCTTGAATTAGCTTTATATGAAAAAAAAACCTATTTTTGATTAATATGTAATTTGCTATTAATGAGTAAATTTCTTTTGATAACATTAATTCTGCTGGGCAATATATCACATGCTCAGCAGAATTTTTTTAATAAGAGATATAATTTAGATTATATCGAACACGGCTTGAACATTTTGCAGGATAGTAATAATTTTATTGTTGTAGGACCTTCTCATTCGATGGGATCGAGAAACAAAATTAGGCTTTCTAAAATCGATAGCGCTGGTTCTCTAGTTTGGACCAAAACCATTGAATCTGCAAACAAAAATTATTATTCTGGAGGTCAAGGATCATTTGTAAAAACTTCAGATAATGGCTATGTTCTTGGAGGTTCCGTAGTAGACAGCACCGGTGAAGAATATGGTATGTTGTTAAAATTTAATTCCAATGGGGATACTATGTGGAGCAAGGTATTTGGAGATACTTCATACGAAGCGTTTTATCAATGTAAACAGACATTTGACTGAGGTTATATTCTTATTGGGACAACCTCAATTTATGACATTTGGCAAGATGTCTGGATATTAAAAACTGATAGTTCTGGAAATTTTGAATGGCAGAATCATTTTGGCTTAATTAATTTATTAGAAGTTGGAAAATCAATTGTTCAAACTAGTGATAAAGGGTATTTTATTGGTGGTGGGCAATACAATTTTTCTACTGAAGATGGTAATTGGTTACTGATTAAAACAGATAGTCTGGGAAATTTGCAATGGCAAAGAATGGTTGGTGGACAGTATGAGGAGACTTGTCAATCTGTAATGCAGAGTTCAGATGGAAACCTTGTTGGAGGAGGATCATATACTGTTTTAGATATAGGAATGCATGGCGGTTATCCGTTTGGTATGCCTCATATCGCAAAGTATGACACTTCAGGAAATCTACTTTGGAATTATTCATACGGACCGGTTAGATTTGCCACTGGACTTTATAGTATTTGCGAAGGAATAAATGGAGATATAATCGGAGCAGGCCAATCTTATTTTGATACAACTCTAAACCAGCCCAATGGAATAGTGCTAAGGGTGAATTCACAAGGAGATAGTATTTGGTTTCGTAATTATGCATTCCTTCATGGCCGTGACAGTGATAATATTCTTTACGATATTAAATCACTTTCAGACAGTGGATTTATTGCTTCTGGTACTTTAGACCCATCTACTCCTGATATAGGTACCATTGATACGTGGATTTTAAAAATTGATAGCATGGGTTGTGACACTGCCAACTGCTGGATGAGCCTTGGAATAAATGAATCAACTTTAGTGAATGATGACTTGCTGATTTATCCCAATCCTTCTTCCGGAATATTTAATTTCCAACTGATGAATAATGAAATAGAAAAGCTTGAGGTTTTTAATTACACAGGTGAAGCTATTTTATTTTTAACCGGGCACAGCAATGCACTTGATTTGAGCTGGGTAGCATCGGGTATTTATTTTTACAAAATAACTTCGAAAAGTAGTTCTGTTTTTCAGGGCAAGCTGGTAAAACTATAAAAGCAGGGCTTAAATAAATCCCATTATCAGAATACCTAAATAATCATGTGATTCATGCAGGAGAGCTAAATTGGGAGCTTACATAATTTGGTTGGTTAGCGAAGGTGATGCATTTTCTAAGAAGCTAATCCGCCAATAAGTTTATTATTTATCTCTCTAACCTATTTCCCATCTTTCTAACTCTTCCGTCTTGAAATGCATTTTGCCTTACTGACATTTTTTCTAGTTCCGCAAATTTCTCTACTGTAAATCCTAACCTATTGAGTCGGAATTTTTGACCATTGAAGATAATACCGGTAGTTTTACCTGACCGTTCATAGGTTTTCAGATTATTATTCCTAAGTAATTCAAGAAACGTTTCATTTGAATTTGCTTTCTTGTAACAGGTTTTAATAATAGTTATAACTTGTTCTTTATCTGTTTGCCTGCCTGTCCGTAATTTGAATTGATACTCCCCTTCAGTCAAAGATGATCTATCTCTATTTCCATGTCGAACAACAGAGTAGGAAAGTTCAGGGAATTTTTCCTGCTGGTAATTCTGAATTCCTTTTTTGAGTTTTTGCAAATCGGTTTTAGAAAGTCGAAGCGACTTCCCTGTTTTGTATTCAACGCCCGAGGCGCAAATGTGAAGGTGGAAATGCTGCTTGTCGAAATGTGGAACGGCCACATAAATACCATTAGGATTTCTAAGCTTGATGTATTCCCGTGCCATATCCTCCATCTTTTCTAGGGTAATGTTCTTGGCGTCTTCTCTATGCCAGGAAAGTATTTCGTGGGTGAGACGAACACTGTCCTTTCGTTTATTGGCTCGTAGCATTTCATTTGCCTTGAATTGTTTTACCCAATCGTTGATAGATTTTCCTTTCAGATTATGAGTGATTATAAATGTGCTTTTGTCTTTATCAAACAAGCGATCCTTATTGTTCATCATATACTGCAAAATCTTCTCAAATACATCCCGTTTATGTGATTTGATTTTGATGATCATGGGTAAGTAGAGTAGGGTTGCGGAAAAGTTCACTTACATCTGTTTCAAGTTTTTCAATTCGCCTTTCAATCCGGTCAAGCTTTTGTTCCCGCTCCCAGAATCTTTCTTTTGTGTTAGCTATCGATTTAATCTCATTCAAACAATCTGCAAGCAGTTTTTCCAGGTGAGCAACCATCAACCTGTTTGGAACAAGATATGTACGCTCCAGATAAGCGAATGCTGCACTTTTAATAAACGAGGGTATGCTTACATGGTGTTTTCGCGAGGCTTGGCGTATACGCTCATATTCTCCATTTGCGTTTGAAAAATGAAGAGTGAATTCCGGTTTATTCTTCCGCTGCTTTTTTTTGAACTCTAAAAAGTATTTTTTTCGGTATTCTTTCTTAACTGCTTTAATTTCTTCGTCACTTCCCTTTTCAAGCACCCCACTTGCCTGGAGGAATTCCCACATCGGACTGTTTTTACGCTTGCGCATTATCTTTTTTTGTGTGTTCCAATTCTAGAATAGGAATGACGTGTGATTGCACCTGGCTCTCTAGTCCAACAGGTACTATTTCGCTGTAAGAGCGGAAGGTTCTATTTTTGTAGAAAGGGCGAAGCCTGGAAAGAATTGGTTTTTGATTGCCACAGATAAGAATAGCGCGATTGGATTTAATGGTGCGGATCTCGTCATTAGTCATAAGAGGGCGCACTACCTTTTCTCCTTTCTCTCCGAGGTATTCATATTTGCCAAGCAATGATTCCAGTTCCTTAGTTGTCTCATGTGATTGTCCGGTGAAATACATTTTTCCAAAGCAGTTTGACTTGATAGCATCAGCGTCATTGCGTCCGTAATTATGAATGAGCTGTGCAAAATCCTGGAGGAGGAGCATAATGCCTGCCCGATGTTTTCGGACGTTTGCCACCGCAAGCGGTAGAGTAGGGAGGCAAAGGGACGATGCTTCATCAATCAATAAGAAAACATCCTGTTCCTCCTTTTTTGGAAATCGACCAAGAATAAAAGCAAAGAACTGTTCGAAGAACAGTGAGGTCAACACTGAATAATATTTTTGATCTGCCACAGAGTTTTGGATAAAAAGAGCAACAGGGTGATCCCGAAACTCTTGAAAATCCAAAGTATCAAATGAGGTGACTGTGGCCACAGAATCATCGCTGAATATCTGGAGAGCTGCTTTGCAGGTTGCAATAATACCGCTTACCACTTTTTGGTCGTACGCGATAAAGCTTTTGTATTCTGCAAACAGCACATCGCCTGCATAACGACTAAATAGCTTATCAACTGCTTCTGGATTTCCCCCCAGCTGGTTGAGGAGTTGCCGAACGTTGTAGAGGTTCTGAAACTCCGCGGGTTGGGTTTTAAGAATGGTGATAAGCATAGTAAGAACTGCTGTAGCCTGCGTATTCCAGAATGGATCTTTGGGTTCACCACCGAGCGAAGTTCTAACAAGAAGCGAGGCTACTTTTTGGATTTCAGAAGTTGTGCTTGCGCGAGCAAGCGGGTTGTACCCTGCCGAAACAGATTGGCTGGCGAAATTCAGGACCTTCACTTCATAGCCACGAGCTTTTAAGTAACCGCTACTTTTAGAAAATAACTCACCGCTTGGATCATGGACAATGAATGAAGATGTCATGCGAAAGAGTGATGGGATCAAAACAATACTTGACTTACCGGTCCCTGTGCCTCCTATAACCAGGGCATTCTGATAAGAATCTTTTATTGATAAGCTACTTTTGCCATTAAGGCAAAATCCTGAGCTGCTGCTTGAAAGCAGTGATCCTGATGAAATAAATTCTGCGTTGAATTGCTTCTTGCGTTTTGGAACGCCTGATACAAGTTGCTCCAGAAATTCAAACAGAAATGTGAAAGCAGCGATCACAAGATCAAGCAGCAGGCTTAGGATTTGTTCGATGATTGACATTAGCTTAGTGTTGGAGTTTATCTTTCAAGTGAATCTG
>JBDTTM010000278.1:0-5666 GCA_039930605.1 Bacteroidota bacterium | reverse complement strand
TTACAGTTAATGTGGTGCTGCAAGAACTGCTGCAACCATTTGCACTTGTAACAGTTACAGAGTAAGTTCCTGCTGAACTGCCCGTAATACACTGAGTCGTTGCACCAGTATTCCAAAGATACGATGCCAATCCCACAGGTGCACACATTTGCATAGTACCACCCTGACAGATTGCTCCGCCACATGAAATTGCGCATGTTGGTGGCGTATTGATAATTATGCTAACCATATTTGATTCTCCCGGATATGAAGGACATCCGCTTCTTCTTGCACATCTGATATAATAAGTAGTGGTTGTAATACAACCTGCGATCGTAAGAGTCTCGCTGTTTGAATTTGCAATTGGCACCCATCCGTTACTTCCGTTATTCGGATAGTTCGGAAGTGGGTTCGAAAGCCAGAGATATTCAATTGTTCCTGATCCGCCTGAAGCTGCTGCAGAACTTCCCAAAGTAATGTTGCATAATGGTCCGCAACTTATCTGCGATCCTGTGATGGATCCGCCATCGGTTACATTGCAGCAAGCAGTAGTCGTTAATACTGATGAACACGCCGTGGTACATCCTGAAGCATCTGTTAACGTTGCTGTATATGTTCCGGCTGCGCTTACAGTAATACATTGTGTGGTTGCGCCTGTGCTCCATAGATAGCTTGCTGCTCCCGCAGTTGCACACCATTGTGTGCTGTTGCCTGTACATACTGAGTTATTACCTGTAATTGAACATGGTGCAGGTGAGCTTGAAGTGATTTGCTTATCACATGAGCTGGTACATCCATTACCATCAGTTACTATTACGGTATAAGTTCCGGCCAACCCAATTGTGATACATTGTGTGGTAGCACCATTACTCCATGAGTATGATGCAAAACCTGCAGGTGAACACAATTGTGTTTGTCCACCCTGACATACATAACTATTACCACTAACCAGACATGTTGGTGGCGTATTGATAATTATGCTAACCATATTTGATTCTCCCGGATATGAAGGACATCCGCTTCTTCTTGCACATCTGATATAATAAGTAGTGGTTGTAATACAACCTGCGATCGTAAGAGTCTCGCTGTTTGAATTTGCAATTGGCACCCATCCGTTACTTCCGTTATTCGGATAGTTCGGAAGTGGGTTCGAAAGCCAGAGATATTCAATTGTTCCGGAGCCACCTGAAGCTGCTGCAGAACTTCCCAAAGTAATGTTGCATAATGGTCCACAACTTATCTGTGATCCCGTGATGGATCCGCCATCGGTAACATTGCAGCATGCTGTAATTGAAAATACTGATGAACATACTGAAGTACATCCATTTACATCTGTGATAGTTACAGTATAGGAACCAGCTGCACTTACAGTGATACATTGTGTGGATGCACCTGTACTCCATGAATAGCCAGCCAACCCTGCCGGTGCACACCATTGTTCACTTCCGCCGTTACAAACGGATGAATTACCGGTGATGCTGCATGTTGGTGGTGTATTTACAATCATTGTTGTACTGCATGAGCTGCTGCATCCATTTGCATCAGTTACGGTAACCGTAAATGGTCCTGCTGTGTTACCAGAAATACATTGCGTTGTTGCTCCGGTGCTCCAAAGATAACTTGCCGCACCAACCGGTGCACACATTTGCATTGACGATCCCTGGCAAATTGCTCCGCCACATGTAATTGAGCACGCTGGCGCACTTCCAGGAGATAATGTTGTTGAAGATGATGAAGTGCATCCTGTTGCATCGGTGACTGTCGCGGTATAAGTTCCGGCAGAAAGTCCGTTTGCTGATTGGGTGGTAGCACCATTACTCCATAAATAACTATAAGGTACTGTACCGCCTGTAGCTGTAACATTAGTTATACCATTGGTTCCTCCGCATGCAACTCCTTGTGTAGTTGTAGCCGTTGCAGACACCGCAGTTACATATATAGAATAAGAATAAATTTGGAAGCCGTTATTGTCACAATTATTATCTCTTACAGTAACTGTAAAAGTATAAGGTGCAACGCGCACATTAGCAACTCCTGGGGTCCAGCTAAAAGTTCCTGTTGGGTATGGAGATCCTGCAATGCCAAATGTCGCTCCGGAAATACCATTGTTTGTTGTCATGGTCACAACCTGTCCTGCATTAGCGTCATTGGAATTAACGAAAAAAGAAACCAGGCTATTGGCGCATACGGTTAATGAAAAATTATTTGTTCCGTTAATTCCTGTTGCAGTTGGTAAAACGTTAGGGTTACAGTTTTGCACGTAAAATTCAATGTCACGGATTACACTTCCGATCAAAACACCATTGCGGTATTCTTTAATCCGGACAGCTGTAATACCCACTTCAAGATTTTGTGGATTCATTGTGATGTCTCCTGTAGCAGAATTGATCGCCACAGCAGGAAGTGAAGTGATTGGGTTGGTTCCTGAGAAAGGAGCAATGTAAGGGACTATGCCCGTTGCAGAAGTTTTACAATCGATTAATTCATAAACCAGCACATCACCGTCAGCTTCAAGGCCGCCATGATTATACGTGAACGCCTGGTTCTGGCAAACGATGGCAACAGGGAAATTACTGAAGACAGGAGAACTATTCCCCGCAAAGTTCAAATTATTCAGCGTAGCTTCAACATAAATTGGCGTAACAGAATTATTAGGATTACAATTGGCAGGTTGTACGATGGTTGTAATCGCACAATTACGCGCAGTTACAGAATAGCTGAAAACCCAGTCAGCCGCATTACCAGGAGAAGGTAAAACAATATCTGCCTGGTAAACATAACGCTGATATCCCAACAGGTTACTTTGCGGGTCAGTACATTTTGTTTGCGCGGAAATACAAGGGAAGGTAATTTCCTCTCCTGTCGGCGGCAACTGCGGAAGCACAAAATTCGAATTGGCTTGCGTAGATGCGGATTTCACATTCACCGTGATTGTTGCCGGTGCTGCAATTCCATCACAGTCGCGATAGAATGTGCCGGTAACCCGGTATGAGTTGCCACCTTGCCATGCATAGGTAAGATCGGCTCCGGCCGCATGTGATGCCAGGACTTGATTGCCCGAAAGCATACCACACAAGAAGATGATTGCAAAGGTTGCAATCGCTTTCCTTGTTGTCGTGTACTGACTTAGGATTTGACTGTTGTAAATAGGTTTCATGAGTAATAATTTATGTTTGTTTTTGATTTGTTGCTGTCGAAATATTTTGTGTCGTGTTGGCTACAGGGGCGCAACCAATGTGTGTGTGTTATGAAGAATGAAAAATTGTTGCGCTTAAAAAATGTAGGACGAAAAAAAAACACATGTGCTCCACGCAGATGTGCTTTCAATTTCATTAAACATGTTTGTTGTACAACAAGAATTCATGTAATTTTTTTTTATAGTCGGTGAGTTTGTAACTTGGTAGAAATTCTGTTTGGCAATAATGAGAATTTGATTTGTTCCCACTTTTATATCAACGTTATTTTTTTGTGATGAAAACCTTTTGTGTATTTGTATGTTGTAACTTTTATTTCCTGTCTCTCATTCTTTTCCTATTCCGAGATATGTAGGAGCAATTCTGTGTTTTTTCAATTGAGGGCTCGAAAGTATTTCATTTTTAATTCCCCACAAGCACTTTTTGAAAAAAAATTAACGAATTTGGTAAATGAGTGTTAAAACTTGGTGAAAGATGAAGGCAATTTGTCATTATTGTTAAATTTTGGCCTATATTTAGGATTGAGCCGCGATTTCTGCAAATTTTTTTAGTTAAGGAAAATCGACTTTAACAAGGTCATATTAATCAATTTATCCAGTTATTTTGTCAAGTTAAGCAAGGATTTATTTTCCTGATTCTGAAAACCAGATTTAAACATAAACATGAACTAGTGTGATTTTTTTAAGCCACTGTGGTATAAAATACTCAAGTAAATAGATTCAGAAGATGCGAAAAATTGAATAACAAGAAGACAAAATTCAAATTATAAAGCCCATATAAAAATTTTTTTAAAGCGGTGATAAAAATGAAAAATGATAATTCTCGTGACCTACCAGCTCCATTTTTTTTCAGTTGTCCCCTGCCGAAAATGGTTGATGATTAATACAAGCGATTTGAATCTAGGCAGTAGTTCTTTGTCTCAGATTTTCACCGGATTTTTTTTAGCAGGAAAAAAAATAATTCGGATTGCCTTCTTTTTTCGTGGTGATATTTTTCAACAGCACCGGGTGATCTAAAAAAATCACCTCAATATTCCAATTTCAAAAAGTATAAAAACATAAAAAGCACCCGCGTGAACGGATGCTTTTTTTATGTTGGAAATTCAAAAGTCTCTTATTCGATAATCAGTTTTTGCATAGTCGTTTCCCCGCCTGTTCTCACGTTGACAAAGTAAATTCCTTTGGCAACATCAAGCTGAACCTGGTGCGAGGGCTGGTGATTATCATCAGCATAATCATGCTTGTAAACCAGGTTACCATACGGATCATAAACCTCCACTGTTGCCGTGCTGTTTCCTTCCGGCAAAGTGATCGTAAATGCGCCTTGTGCAGGATTCGGGAAAATAGAGAAAACCTCAGGATCTGCTTCACCCATGCGCGGTTGCGGACCGCAGGTAACCATGTATATTACAGGCGAAGTTGCATTGCATCCGAATGAACTGGTAACCATGCATGAATAATTTCCGATACCCACACAATGGATCGTGTCATTTGTTCCGGCAACGGTATTTCCGTTGAAGAACCAATGCAATACATCAGTAGAGATAACCGGAGAAACAACCAGGTTATTTCCTGACCTCGCAACTGTGGGATTAGGCACTGGCTTTACAGATGTAGATGTTGTACGGAACGCACTTACAAAACATGCATTTTCAGCGCGCACAGAAACAACACCTCCTGTTGAACCAACAACAACATTGATGCTGTTGGTATTTGAACTTCCTGTCCAGCCATTTGGCAGCGACCATAAGTAGCTGGTTGCATTTGCGACAGCAGAAACTGAATATGTCTGGGTTGATCCATTACACAATGCAACACTTCCGGTAATGCTTCCCGGCTGCACAACTGCTTTGGGAACGACCAATGATTTGTTCCTTGCTGCACTGATTCCGCAACCATTCACCGAAACAGCGCTTATAGTCCCGCTTGTACTTCCTACATTAACCGTGATTGAATTTGTATTGGAAGCACCGCTCCAGCCTGAAGGCAATGTCCAGATATAGCTGGTTGCACCTGCGACCGAAGTAAAGGAATACGTTTGTTGGGAACCTGTACACACCGTTTTGATTCCGCTGATAGAACCCGGACGTGCAGGTGCAGTTCCTGTAGTAAGGGCCATGGTTTGTGCTGCACCTGTTCCACAACCATTGGTTGCAGTCACAGAAATTGTTCCGGATGAAGTTCCGGCAGAAACAATGATGCTGTTTGTTGAAGAAACGCCATTCCATCCTGATGGTAAACTCCAGTTGTAACCGGTTGCGCCGTTCACCGCAGTTACCGAATAAACAACAGATGCATTCGGGCAGGCTGTGGATGTTCCACTGATAGCTGAAGGTTGCACCGGAGTAGGGCTTACAGTAACGGACCTGGATTGTATTGCACTGCTGCCACAACCGTTATTTGCCCGGACAGTAACAGTGCCGCTTGTTGTACCGGCAATGGCATTAATAGAAGTTGAAGTTGAAGAACCGCTCCAGCCGTTTGGCAACGTCCA
>JBDTTM010000277.1:0-5689 GCA_039930605.1 Bacteroidota bacterium | reverse complement strand
AGTTTCGATCCCATTTGTGCATTGGAATAAATTCCTGCGTTGTCTTTGAAACGCTCTTCCTGTATTTCCCTTGCCCGCACAACACGTTCACGCACTGTTTCACTTTTTTCTGACAAGAGCAAAAAGTATAAATAACATTAGACGCGCCGTTTGTATATAATTTGTTTTTCTTCTCCTATTTAATAACCATGAAAAAATGTTTTCTCTTTGTACTATTTCTGTATTCAATTTGTTTTGATATGAAGTTTGCAGTTAATGCAACCCAGCCAACAAACCATTTTGCATTTATTTTAAAACATATTTATTCTACTTACTTCTTTAAGTGTTGTATGCTGCCTGGATTGAAGGGTTAGTCGCGCTTTTCTTTTTCGCGGCTACAGCAGGTTACCAGTACAAACTTTTGCTGACAAGAAAAGTGTACTTTTATGAAAACTAATAATAAATAATTATGAAAAAGATTTGGAAATACTTATTTCTATTATTCAGCGCGTCATCCTCTGCGCAGATTACTCTTGATACAGTAGTGCATCCATGGAATGCCATCGGGTATGATTTTTATCCCGTGCAAATCAGCAGTACGGAAACGAAGTATTATGTTCAGGATACGTTGACTAATACTTTTAATTTGTACAATATGGATTTCACTCCGTTCATGACAAACATTGCTGTGCCAGAACCCTATAATCCGTTCGTATATAATTATGAAGTTATCTATCTTTCAAGGTCTCTTTTTGATTGTGATACTTCAAGCATTGAATTTGCTTATACAGCAATAGGTAGTGCTCTTAGCGGTGCAACTAAATCCTTTTATATTATGCGTACTGACGGTACACAATTATTCAAGCTTGACAGTGCTTATGCTCCCTATTGTTTCGGTTGTTTGAATGGGTCACAGGATACAAAACCAATCATTAACACTTCTGCGGGAGCGAAATTATTTTTGTATTATCCATCCAATACAAATAACCTCCACATCTATTCTCTATGCGGAACGTTGCCAAAAATATTTGATTTGACGAATAGTAATGTGGACCAGACATACATTACCATATTTCCAAATCCAACTTCCGGTTCATTAACATTCGAAATCAATTTACCAAATAACATGGAAGAATTTGAACTGGTAATTGTTGACAACAGTGGAAGAGAAGCAAAGCACGAAAAGATAAATTTCAGTAATCATCGTTGCGTTATTGATGTTATGGATTTTAGCAATGGTACTTATTATTATTCATTATGTACAAAAAGGAAGGCGTATCAATCAGGGAAATTTATTCTCAACAAATGAGGGAGTGAATTACGCTGAACATATTTGTTATAGGTTATTAAATTTTAGAAATGACACTGAGACATCTTATAATGCTTCTTATTAGCAATATTTATCTAAGCATTAATTGCAAAGGTCAATATTGGAACGATGTTGGAGGAGGTGTTACTTTTGATACAAGCAACACCGCGTATGCTTACATCGAGTCAATGGAAGTGTATAATGGCGAATTATATGTGGGCGGAGGATTTACTATGGCAGGTAATACCCCTGCGTATTCACTTGCAAGATGGAACGGATCAGTTTGGGATTCGGTAGGGCTGGGATTCGGTCCAAACTGCGGCGGAACACTTAATGATTTTTGTGTATATAATAGTGAGCTTTATGCCGGTGGTTCGTTCTTAGGTATGTGTTCCGGACTGCCGTGGCCGAATAATTACATCCCTGGTTGTAAGAACTTCGCAAAATGGGATGGATCTAACTGGTCTTCTGCAAGTCCTGTTACTCCAGGGGATCAGTTAAGCATATCTGAGATCAAATGCCTTGCAGTTTATAATAATGAACTGTATGCCGGTGGCAATTTTGTTCAGGTCGGAAATCTTTCCGTCAACAGAATTGCTAAATGGAATGGTGTAAGTTGGGACAATGTTGGAGGTGGAGTCACTGGCGGATTCGGTTATGTGGAATGCATGACTGTTTATAATGGAAGTCTGTATGTTGGGGGAGATTTCAGTTATGCGGGAGGAATACCGGCTCAAAACATTGCTCGTTGGAACGGTTCCCAGTGGGATTCAGTAGGAAGTGCTTTTGGTGCATTAAATGGTGTACCAAGAGTTCTTTTGGCTGATACATTCAATCATGCACTTGTTGCTGGAGGAAGTTTTTCTCTGGCAGGAGGCAACCTGGCGCTTGGTGTTGCAGAATGGAACGATTCAAGTTGGTCAGGGTTAGGAAATGATACATTAATTGGAATAGTTGATCTCGGTATTTATCACAATGAGCTGTATGGAGGTCATCATTTTACTAATTTTTATAAGTGGGATGGTTCTTCCTGGAATTATCTTGCCGATGTTAATAATACTATTACCTCATTAAAAGTATTCAATGACGAGCTTTACATCGCAGGTTACTTCGATAGTATTAATGGTATACCTTTTAGCCGCATTGCTCGTTTTTCAATCCTAAATTCAAATAGCAATAATTCGTTTGGAGAGAATTTACTCTTTAATATATATCCCAATCCTGCGCTCAGTAGTATTACAATTGACTTGAAATCAGGTACTTCAGAACAATTTTGTTCAATTGTTTTTTTGAATAGCCTTGGTGTTCCTGAAAAAGAAATTGAAGTATTGGATTTTATTAGAGAACCTGATTGTGCAATAGAATTTTCAATTAAGGAATTGAAAACCGGATTACATTTTATTGGACTAAGGACTACAAATGAAAGTTTGGTAGGAATTCAAAAATTTATAAAGTTTTAGAAGCGTGAATAATCCTCAAAGCAAAAATTGTGTAAAAGTTTTTTTGCTGTTGGTTTAATTTTACCTTACTCTTCTAATTGGATATTCCGCGCAATTTTACCCACCTATTCCGCGGCAAACTGACCCACCAAAATTGATTTTCCACGAGAAGGTTTTTCTTGCTGTTTCACTTTAACAAATTTAGTTATTTATTTCCAATTGATTTTCTCCGCTGCGCGTAGCATGTTGCTACGCCTACCCCGCCCAACCATCCCGATCCAAACTCCTATACTGTATCGCCTCCGCCAAATGCTCCGTCTTGATGTCTTCACTTCCCCCAAGATCAGCAATCGTTCTTGATACTTTTAATATCCGGTCATAAGCGCGCGCCGAAAGTCCGAGGCGCTCCATCGCTGTTTTTAAAAGTTGTGTTCCTTCTTCAGGAATTCCACAAACACTGCGGAGGAGTTTCGATCCCATTTGAGCATTGGAATAAATTCCTGCGTTGTCTTTGAAGCGGGCTTCCTGTATATCTCTTGCCCGCACAACACGTTCACGCACTGTTTCACTTTTCTCTGACAAACGTACAGACGTTAGTTCGCTGAATGGAACAGGAGTTACTTCCAAATGAATATCAATGCGGTCGAGCAGGGGACCGGAAATTTTATTTAAATATTTCTGTACGACTCCGGGTGCGCATACACAATCCTTTTCCGGATGATTATAATTTCCACATGGACAGGGATTCATACTTGCAATCAACATAAAGCTGGCAGGATATTCCACGGAGAGTTTCGCGCGGGAGATCGTGACGACCCTATCCTCTAATGGTTGACGCATCACTTCAAGCACTGTTCGTTTGAATTCAGGTAGCTCATCAAGGAATAAAACACCATTGTGAGCAAGCGAGATTTCACCTGGTTGTGGATATCCACCGCCACCGACGAGTGCAACATCGCTTATTGTATGGTGCGGTGAACGGAAGGGCCTTACTGATATCAGCGATGCATCCCGTTGCAATTTTCCCGCTACGCTGTGAATTTTTGTTGTCTCAAGCGCTTCATGTATAGTTAGCGGAGGAAGAATGGATGGTAACCGTTTGGCAAGCATCGTCTTTCCTGCTCCCGGCGGACCGATCAATATCAGATTATGCCCACCGGCTGCGGCTACTTCCATCGCTCTTTTGATATTCTCCTGTCCTTTCACATCGCTGAAATCAAATTCTGTTTTCGCCTGGCTGTTGTAAAATTCATCTTTGATATTGACGATTGTTTTCTCAAGCTTGGCTGTCTCGTTGAAAAAATTAAAAACTTCGCTAATGTTATCCACTCCATAAACATCCAGCTCACTCACAATTGCTGCTTCACGCGCGTTGTGCTTTGGAAGAATAAATCCTTTGAAGCCTTCATTGCGGGCCTGAATGGCAATCGGTAAAACAGCTTTGATGGGAAGCAGACCACCATCCAATGAGAGTTCACCCATGATGATATATTTGGAAATTTCTTCCTGCTTCAGCTGGTCAGTAGCAGCAAGAATTCCGATGGCAATGGCAAGATCATAAGCAGATCCTTCTTTCCTGATATCGGCAGGCGCCATGTTGACAGTGATTTCTTTGATGGGATATTCATATCCGCAGTTTTTCAATGCAGCAATGATGCGCTTCTGACTTTCGCGCACTGCATTGTCGGGCAGGCCAACAAGAAAAAAATAAACTCCTTTTCCGATATTCACTTCAACCGTCACAGTTGTAGCGTTGATTCCCTGGACTGAACTGCCGAAAGTTTTTACTAGCATTTGTATAATATAAAGGAGTGTGTGTACAAAGGAATACAAATAAGGGGGCAGAGATGCTAATGTCAGCGCATTGTCAGAAAAAGTTCTATTTAATTAAAACTCATCTGATAAATTATACTTACTAAAATGGTTTTATAGTTTTGCACCACCCAAAAAATATGAAACACACTTTATTCATCACGTTATTATTTGTAGCAACACTTATTGCAAATGCACAGCCATCAGACTCCATTCATTATCCGGAGGAAGTGCATTTAAAAAATATCCGCCAGCTTACCAATGGCGGCGACAATGCAGAAGCTTATTGGAGTTTCGACAGCAAGAGCGTTACGTTCCAGGCCACGAATCCAAAATGGAATACTGCATGCGACCAGATATTTTCTACAAACCTGGAAAATTTCTCTCCCACATTAATCAGCACAGGGATGGGAAGAACTACCTGCTCTTATTTTCTCCCTGGAGATTCAACAATATTATATGCCTCTACACATTTGGCTGGAAAGGATTGTCCGCCCAAGCCGGCTCCCCGCACTGACCACAAATATGTATGGCCGATTTATGACAGCTTCGAAATTTTTGTTGCTGACAGACATGGAAAAATACTCAGGCAGTTGACTAATTCTCCCGGCTATGATGCAGAAGCTACGCTCTCACCCAAAGGAGACAAAATTGTTTTTACCAGCATGCGCAGCGGCGACCCTGAATTATACACAATGAATATTGATGGCAGCGATGTAAAACAGATTACCGATGGACTCGGTTATGACGGTGGCGCTTTCTTTTCTCCGGATGGAAATAAAATTGTTTTTCGCGCATCACGTCCAACAACTGAAGAAGAGGTGAAAACGTACAAAGATTTATTGAAGGACGGATTGGTAATGCCCGTAGCAATGGAACTTTTCACCTGTGATGTAGATGGAAAAAACCTAAAGCAGGTCACGCATCTTGGCGGTGCAAACTGGGCGCCTTTTTTTACCCCTGATGGAAAGAAAATTATTTTCAGCAGCAACCACGTGCAAAAAGGTTATCACTTTAACCTCTTTTTATGTGACCTCGATGGCAAAAATGTGGAACAGGTAACTTATGACAAAGTATTTGATGCCTTCCCTGTTTTTTCACCGGATGGAAAAAAACTGATCTGGAGTTCGAACAGGAACAATGGCGGAAC
>JBDTTM010000276.1:0-5691 GCA_039930605.1 Bacteroidota bacterium | reverse complement strand
TAACTGGTGGCCAAATCAACTAGTCAACCAATTATCAATCAACAATTACTAAAATCAACTACTTCTTCAAATCACCATCTTTATAAAGCTTGACCACTTTCTTCTTCGGAACGAAGCCATTGTCTACGTCTAAATCTTCGAGATACTCCCAGTGGTCTTTTACATATTTAAAAGCATCGTAGGTTCCATCAGGGCCGATCACACCGGTTATTGTTGACCTTCCGATGTGGTCGAACAACAACATATTATTATGCACATACTTCAAACTCATCACAGCCTGCGAAGTAAATTCGAAAAGGACACGGTTGTTGTAAATATTATTTGCCTTGAAAACAGGTAGTCCAAAAGATGGTTTGCCGCTATCGAAGGAGATAACGTCAATTACTTTTTGCGTCATCATTTCATTAATACCCTTCCATCCAAGCAGGGTATAATATTTTTTGCCTTTCTTCTCGTTGGCGATGATGTTGTAATAAATTGCTCCGTACCAGTGATCTGCTTTCAGTTTTTTGCTCAACGGTTTTTCAATTACTTCTGTGGAATCGCTGAGCGGAAATAAATTCACTTTCCTGTTTTTTTGTGTCTGAACAAATCCATAATACCTGTACTGGGAGCCGGCAAAGTCAGAAGCGACCCAGGAGTACAATCTGAATGTCCTGTCGGGAGCAGTCTTGACAGAGAGGTTCGGAATTGAATCAAATGATGCATTGAAGCTGGATGAATCTGCCAGGATAAAATTGACGATGGAGTGGTAGACAAATGCAGAAGCAAAACGTGCTGAATCATTTTCCCCGCGCTGCATCACGTGTGCAAGGTGGTTGAGGGAATCTTTGTATTGTGTTACGAGCGATTGCGCGTTGCCCTGTGAGAAAACGGGGGAGAAGTAAACTACAAAAAGGAATACAAGGACTATTCTGGACAGTTTCAAAGCTTATTATTATTTTTCGAAGGTACGAATATCAAAGAATTACGAAGTTCCCGCGGTATGAATAACGAAAGACTACGAATCTGCTACGGTACGAATAGCGAAAGACTTCGAATCTGCGAATAGATAATCACAGATATTCGTTATTTGAAAATTCGACCTGAAGCTTCTGGATTCGTTAATAGTATAGTCCTTTAGTATATTTGTACCCCATGCATTTAAAGAAACTTTCCCTGATCAATTTCAAGAATTATCCTGAAGCCGAAATGTCTTTCAGCGGTGATGCCAATGCTTTTGTCGGGAATAACGGATCAGGTAAAACAAACCTTTTGGATGCCATCCATTACCTGTCGCTGTGTAAAAGTTATTTTAACCCGGCCGACAATCAGAACATCCGGCATGCTGCGGATTTCCTGCTCGTTCAGGGGACGTATGAACTCAGCGGTAGAGAAGAGCTTATTCACTGCGGACTGAAACGCAATGCCCGCAAAGTTTTTAAGCGGAACAATAAAGAGTATGAACGGCTGGCAGATCACATCGGCTTATTGCCGGTGGTAATGATATCACCGGTCGATTCCATGCTGATAACGGAGGGAAGTGAAGAAAGAAGAAAGTTCATCGACAGTATTATTTCTCAGTACGACAAGCGTTACCTTGATGACCTGATCAGCTACAATAAAATCGTTGCCCATCGCAATGCGTTGCTGAAACAGTTTGCACAGAGCCGTTCGTTTGATGCGGCATCTCTTGAAGTATGGGATGAACAACTTGTCCCGCTGGCCGACAAACTATTTGTGAAGCGACATGAATTCATTTCGCGTTTCGGTCCGATCTTTCAGCAGCACTACAATTATATTACAGATGCCAAAGAGGATGTATCAGTATTGTATGAGTCACATCTTGAAGAAGGAAATTTTACCGCTACGCTAAGTGCGGCGCTGGAAAAGGATCGGATGATGCAGTATACTACCAAAGGCATTCACAAAGACGACCTGGTTTTTTCCTTAGGCGATTATCCAGTGAAACGCTTTGCATCCCAGGGACAACAAAAATCTTTTCTCATCGCATTGAAGCTGGCGCAGTTTCAGTTTATCAAAGAAATCACAGGTGTGAAACCGATATTGTTACTCGATGATATTTTTGACAAGCTCGATGATTCCCGCGTCACCAGGTTGATGGAACTGGTGAGCAAAGAAAGTTTCGGGCAGTTGTTTATCAGTGATACGCATCCTGAGCGTGTACAGAAAATTTTCCATGACATCGGCATTCCGATCCGCGTGTTTGAAGTTGAAAACGGTGCAGTAAAAAATGATTCTGTTTTATCTTCTCATGAGCCCGCGTAAATTCAATGATCAGCCGCTGAAGGAAGCATTGCAGGAAATGCTGGAATCGTTTCACCTCGACCAGAAATTCCGGCAGAAGAAAATGATATCGTCCTGGGAAACCATCATGGGCGCTGCCGTTGCGCACCGCACAACAGATTTAAAATTTTTCAATAAAAAACTTTTCGTTTACCTCAACTCCGCATCGTTGCGCGAAGAGCTTTTTAATTCCCGTGAAAAAATTAAAGACCTGATTAATGAGGAGGCAGGAGCGGAGATAGTGGAGGAGATTGTGTTTTCGTGAATTTTATTGATTATTAACATATTAGGCCATTTTATATTTAAAATTGAAATTTATGTTAAAAATTAGGAAAAAGGTAAATAATTATTTACCTTTGCGCCTATTAATACCCCAATATATGATCAATAAAATGGCAAAAGAAGAAACCCAATTAAGGAATGAAAAGCTCACAATTGCTGCGCATTCTCCTGCAGGATGGCTGGATTAAGGTGTCCCAATCAGGATCGCATATTAAACTAAAGCACCCAACAAAACCGGGAATAATAATTTTCCCGAGTCATGGTTCTCATGAAATAGGAAAAGGTTTAGAGAGAGATTTACTAAGGAAAGCAGGAATTAAAAAAGCTAACTAAAAAAGTAAAAAGTTGAACAAATAGAATTTAACAGACGAACTAATACTAATGGTTTACGAAAAAATAAAAACAGAAATATAAACAGACAAGAGTTTAACGGTAAATGATAGTAAAGAAAAAAAAGATTGTGGCAGTTGTCGAGAAAACCGATACGGGTTTCTCGGCATTTGCCAAAGATTTTCCGGTGTATACAACCGGAAAAACAATGACTGAACTGCAAAATAATATCCTTGATTCGCTCAATTTTTATTTTGAAGATTCGAAGAAGCAAGTTTCTTTTGATGACATTAATTTAGAAATTGATTTGAAACAATTCTTTCAATATTACAGGGTTTTAAATGCAAAGTATTTAGCTGAGAGAATTGGAATGAATCCAACATTACTCTCGCAATATGTACAAGGAAGAAAAAAGCCTTCATTAGGACAAACAGAAAAAATATTAGATGGTATTAATGAAATTGGCAGAGAGTTAAGCGGAATACATTTAATAGCAAAATAGATTTTTCCTGATAGAATTTATATTAACCCACAATAGCGGGTTTTTTATTTGTTTAAACTTTGATAAAGTATCAATCCAGAAAATTGCTTTTCGATTTCAACTAACACTTGCATAATTTGGAAATCAGATATGATTGATTCCTTCATGGATGAGATTGATATTTGGTGGATTGCACGTTCGGCAGAAGGGATTGCGGAAGAAATTTACTTAAAATATAAATCCGAATTTGATGCGCAGCATTATTGGAATACTAGATATCATAAATACAGTGATTGGTATGACCATGAAGAAGAATTTTTGACTGGGTGGCAAAATCTTGGAAAAAATGATTCATTGGTTATTACAACCAAGCTAATTGATGAGTTAAAAAATTTGAATACAACTATTACAATTAGCGAGGGTGACGCTCGAGACGGCTTTTCATATTTTAAGAAGGAAGTTAATGTTTGGAATGTCTTGATTTAGGGCGCAAAAAATTTTCCGGCGATTTCGTTAAACGAGTCATAAGCGAGTTGCCAATATGCTCTGAGTTATTATACAACGATGATTTTATTCATGATTCCATATGGGAGACATGTGTAAAAGAATATTTTCAAGAAGAAAAAAATATTGTTGATTATTTACATTCTTTAGCTTGAATTTTTGGGCAATATTGTTTTGAGTTTCTTGCAGATAGTCAATCACCTACCTCAGAATCTCTCAAACTGCGAGAAATAAAAATTCGCTTCCACATCTGCATTTGCATCGCTGTCGCTTCCATGAACGGCATTGGCATCAATACTCTTTGCAAATAAATTGCGGATTGTTCCGGGCGCTGCTTTTGCAGGATCTGTTGCACCGATCAATGTGCGGAAATCTTCCACAGCATTTGATTTTTCGAGTACTGCAGCGATGATAGGTCCGGAGCTCATGTATTTAATGAGGTCGTTGTAAAAAGGACGCTCTTTGTGAACGTCATAAAACTGACCCGCACGCTCCGGCGTCAGTTGCATATATTTCATGGCCACAATGCGAAATCCGGCCTTAATAATTTTATCAAGAATTGCTCCTGCATGTCCGTTGGCAATGCCATCGGGCTTAATCATCGTAAATGTTTTGTTTGACATAAATTTTTCTCTTTCGGTCTTGTCTCGCTGAAATCTTTCAGACGGGCAGCGAAAGTAAATAATTAGTTGATTAATTTAAATGGTTGATTGGTTTAATATGGAGAATCTTTGGTCACTAGCTGGTTTCTTTACAAATTAACTGATCAACTAATCAACCAATTAACCTAATTTCGCACACGATGGATCCACGTTTCCAGGTTAAGCTCATTGCACCTATAAAAATCCTCTTCCAGGAAGAGAAAAAGATCGTCATTACCACCCACCACCGCCCTGATGGTGATGCCATTGGATCATCTCTGGGATTGTATAATTACCTCATACAGAAAAAGCACCAGGTGAATGTTGTGGTGCCAAGTGATTACCCTTCTTTTTTAAAATGGATGCCGAATAATGACATTGTCATCAATTATGAAGCAGATCCTGAGAAAGGGAACAAACTCATCAGCGAGGCAGACATTGTTTTTTGCCTTGACTACAACGCGATGAAACGGATAGATAAAATGGAAATGCCGGTTCGCAATTCCAAAGCAATTAAAATTCTGATCGACCATCACCTGCATCCTGAGAATGCATTTGATCATTCTTATTCTTTTCCTGATTCATGTGCAACTTCGGAACTGATTTATGAATTCATTGTTGCTTTGGATGACCAATCACTGCTGAATAAAAGTGTTGCTGAATGTCTTTACACAGGTATTATGACTGACACAGCATCTTTCCGTTTTGCCAGCATGAAAGCAGAAACGCACCGCACTGTTGCAAAGCTGATGGAGGCAGGCGCTGTCAACTATAAAATACATGAGCTGGTATATGATACGAACACGGAAGACAGGATCAGGTTATTGGGTCATTGCCTGAAAGACAAACTGGTTGTTTTGCGTGATTTGAATACTGCATACATTTCTCTCACAGAAGAAGAGTTGGACCACTATCATTTTGAAAGTGGGGATACGGAAGGAATCGTGAATTATGCTTTGAGTATTAACAATATCATGCTTGCTGCTTTTTTCGCACCGCGTGATGGCGTAGTCAGGATTTCATTTCGTTCAAAAGATAATTTTCCTGCCAATGAGCTTTCGCAGAAATATTTTGAAGGTGGCGGCCATCGCAATGCTGCCGGCGGCAGATCTGAATTGTCATTGGATGAAACCATTAAAAAGTTTGTAGGTATTTTACCTGAATATA
>JBDTTM010000275.1:0-5735 GCA_039930605.1 Bacteroidota bacterium | reverse complement strand
TTCTTCGCTGAGTTCGATGTTGAGCTGGTTGTTGGGGTTTTGATTCTGATCCATAGTTGGTTTGAATATGCGGTGAAGATCGGGAATATTTTTTAAACAGCGTTCTCGTTACTGGTTACTGGCTTCTTGCCACAGGTAGTTCGATTAAGGTTTATTGCCGGTAGGTAGACTTTACGAATTTAGCATGAAAAATTTTGTTGTCTGTTTGCAATTTAAGCCAATAAACGCCATCTGTTAATTGTGAAACATCGATCACTGATTCAGGTGTTAGACCTGAAGTTTGGGGTTGAATTATCAACTCTCCGATCATATTGTAAATCGAAATCTCTACGGCTTTACCAATCGTGATCCCGATAGCTATCGGGAGTGAATTGTGAATTGTGAATTTGTCTTCAACCGGATTCGGAAATATTGCCAACTGTCCGCTGCCAACAGCCGCTTGTATTCCCGCTACCACGTCAAATATCACCGCTTCCACTTCGCAGCCATTTCCATCTGTACAAACCACATTATAATCTCCGCTTGATGGTGCTACATAAAAATAATCAGTTGCTCCAGGAATAATATTACTGTTGAAGAACCATTGATAAGATCCTCCTCCTGCAATAGCGAAGAGCGTGTCCCCGCCTTGTGATATTCCCTGTGGTGAAGGATAGGGATAAACAGTAATGTAATTGTTGAGAGTAAGCGTATCACTTCCGTTTGCATTGGTAGCAATCAGTTGCACAGGGTAATTTCCAGGCACATTATAACAGATTGTTAATGGATTCATGTCTGTACTTGTTGATGGAATACCGCCTGTGAAAGACCACAGGTATGAATTCCCATTGGTCGTCAGGTTTGTAAAGTCAATGCACGTACCCGGGCAAATATGATTGGGCGCTGTAAATAATGCAACCGGTGGCTGGCTCAGCTCCGTCACTTCTACATCATCTATAAAATAATAAGCATTCCACCCAAATGTAACAGGTTGAATAGAATCTGCGAATGTTGACGCATCATCAAAATGATTTCCGATCACAATAAAATTATATGCTGAATCAGCTACAAATGTTCCACTGATCGTAGTCCAGTTCAAAGTATCTGAAATAGGAACAGTCGAGAATACCTGCGCACTGTTGGTGATTCCAAGATTGGTAGTACTCGTTGTCATAAATTTTGCTCCTACATGGTCGCATTGGTGTGATGACATATTCATCAAGACAACTTTAAAGCTTACATTATAGGTAACACCGACCGTAAGTGGCGTGGTGAGCGTTCCTGTTGCATATTCTCTCAGGTTTGCAATTAAAGTGCTTGCAAATGAGCCATAGCAGAGCATTCCAATATATCCATCGCCTGATGCCGGTTGCTGGTAACCACAGATGTTGGCTGGCGCACCGGCAGTAGTTCCGTTTCCACCACATGCATCGAAATAATCGGGGCTATAGGAAGAAGAAATCCATCCTGTAGCAAAATCCAATTGGCTTGCATTGTTCGGACATGTGCTAAAAGTTTCAAAACCGGGATTGCTGACCAGGTTTTGTGCATTGGTGTTTACTGAAACCAGTACACTCAAAAATAAAATACTGCATACAACTGAACTAATGCTACATTGAAAGAGTAAATTTTTTTTCATGTTTTTTAGAATTACTGTTTTACAAATTTAGCCCGATACATTTTATCAACATGACTTACTTCAAGGAAATACAAACCCGGAGGAAGAAGTCGACAGTCAATAGTCGGCAGTCGACAGTCAACAGCCGAGAAAATTTTTACGCCAACAAGATTATAAATCGAAATATTTACGGCAGTTCCTATTGTGAATTGAGAATTGCGCATCGTGAATTCTTTATCAACCGGATTCGGATAAATCTCAATCGGCTGTTGACTTCCGCTACCTACTTCCGCTAACACATTGAACACCGCTGCTTCGACTTCACATCCATTCCCATCCGTTGCTACCACATTATAGTCTCCACTCGCTGGCGCTACATAATAAAATTGTGTTGCTCCAGTTATAAGGTTGCCATTAATATACCATTGATAACTTGTCGCTCCTGCATTTGCAAAAAGTGTATCTCCGCTCTGCGTAATTGCTTGCGGTGGCGGTGATGGAAAAACAGTAATGTAATTACTGAGTAAAAGTGTATCGCTGCCGTTTGCGTTGGTTGCGATGAGTTGCACATCGTAGCTGCCGGCATTGGAATAGCAAATGTTTGAAGGATTTTCAACTGTACTCGTATCAGGTATTGCACCAGGAAAAGACCATTGGTAGGAGATGGATGACGTAGAAACATTATTATAACTGACACAACTACCTGAACATACAGTGCTATCTGCGGCCTTGAATTTAGCTTCTACTGAAGTTGTATCTCGAAAATTTATTATCCAGTAGTCCCAGCCTCCCCAAGAAGCCTGCGTCTTATATCCCCCAATTGCTGAATTATCATAACTCGCAAAAGCATAAGAACCTTCTATAGTTTCAATGGC
The DNA here is from genome assembly GCA_039930605.1 of Bacteroidota bacterium. Lineage (GTDB taxonomy): Bacteria > Bacteroidota > Bacteroidia > AKYH767-A > 2013-40CM-41-45 > JAPLDB01. Next base: position 3,263 of record JBDTTM010000275.1, on the reverse strand, counting down.
TGAACAGAAACGAATAGGGTTGATTGTAAATATTGTTTTATCCCATTGCTTTGTTCCAAGAGAATCCGTTTTGACAATCCATCCTTGCTCCGAACCAAGATTGCTTTCTGTTTTATCCCCACTAATATTGGAGTAGGATGCACCTCCAATTAGATAGCCACCATCAATCGTTTGATGTAATACATCAAATACATCATTATTTATTCCTCCTAAATCTTTTTCCCATTGCTTGTTTCCAAGAGAATCTGTTTTTATTATCCAGTAATCATAGTTCAGCCCTCCCCATAAAGGTGTTGTTTTATTCCCATTTATACCAGATTTTGAATCACCACCAAGTATATATCCCCCATCCCTAGTTTGTTCCAGGGATTGAAAGATATCAAAATTTGTTCCTCCGAAATCTTTATCCCATTGCTTATTCCCAATGGAATCAATTTTTACAATCCAATAGTCAGGAGTATTTCCGGATGGATCCCAATTGACTTGAGTTTTCTCTCCCCCAATTCCTGAATATGAATATCCTCCTAGAATATATCCTCCATGATGTGTTGGGAATCGGGGGCATTTTGAAGAACTGGTGTATAGCAGTATTTTATACATATTTCATCATTTGCAATGACTAGGGATTCGGTGATCTGTTCGATAATGGTACGCTTTGCTTCATGGTCTAAGGTCGGCCAGCGATCATATAGGTTATTAGCATCGTTTAGTAGTTTGTCTCCATTTAAGAGTTCAACCTTCAGGAAGTCGATCTCACTTTGGACTTCGGGCAGGGATGCTTCAAGCTGCTCTTTCTGCTCATTGAGTGGATTGTAGTGCTTCCCAAAACCTTCCTTTGGTATCTCACCAGCCGTGTAGAGCTTCACCATCCTATCCATCTCCTCTTCCTTCTTTCTGATCTCAGCTTCAAGCCTGCTTACCTGTTGTTCCTTTTCGACAATGGTTACATTAGCCTTGGAGATAAAGGCATTCAAATCCTGTCCGGTCAGGAGAAACGATTTCAGATGCTCGTAATAGATTGCTTCAAGATCATTCGCATCAATCTTATTCTTTCCGCATTTGTGACAGACATATTTTCTGGAATCAGATGGGATGTACATTTTCGAACCGCAGTCACACTTCACAATTCCCGTAAACAAATGTACAGCTTTCTTGGCAGGACGTTTATTCAATCGCTCTTGCTCAGTCAGAATGCGATCACATTCATTCCACAATGATTCTTCAACGATTGCTGGACATTCAATGAGTACCCATTCAGATTCGGGCTTCATTACTGCTTGTTTGCCTTCTCCCATACCCTTTAAATAATTAGCTCTCCGCACGCCTTTCGCCATTGGATCATGCAAGAGCCTACCTATGGTAGTATCGGTCCATTTATGCCCGCTACGGGTCCTATAGCCCCTCTCATTAAGCGTCCGGGCAACTGTACCTTTACGCCTATGCTCAATGAAGAGATCATAAATGAGTTTACGAATCGGACTTTCATTCTGATCAATGACTAGTTTCTTTCCCATCCAGCGATAGCCGAAGGGTGCTTGTCCGCCAAGCGGCTTTCCCATCTTGGCGCGAATGGGAACAGAGGCAGAAACCCGATCTGAAATTTCCTCCCGTTCCCATGTAGCCATCGCAGCAATTATTGTAAAAAAGAGCCGTCCAGCAGAGGTACTCGTGTCAATATTCTCTGCCAGAGAAACAAGATCAGCGTCATACTTTCGGAATATCTCAGAGAACTCAAGCAGTTCCTTCGTGTTTCGTGCTAACCTTGCTAGTTTTGAAAAAACCAGTGCATTGATTTTTCCTGACTGCACATCTTTGAGCATCCGCTTTGTTTCTGGATACTCCATGACCGCTTTTCCGCTCATAGCGTCTAAGCGATAGACTTCTGCTACATGCCAGCCTTTTGCTTCGACATACAACCGTGCACGCCTTTCATGATGCTCAGGACTTTCACCTTTAACTTGAAATTCTGTGGAGACTCGAATCCACAGCCCAACTGATTTAGTGGTTTCCATTGTAAGAGGGGTATTTGATGTATTACTTTTTCTTCTTGGGGATTACTGCATCTTCAATAAGGAGATGTACATAGTCACTCATGCTACGTCTACTTTCCTTTGCTTTCTTTTTGAGTTGTTCTTTCAGTTTTGCGTTGATTCGAATAATAATCCGGGTATCCTTCATATAATAAATTTCGATGTGAAGATATACCTTGTGCATACAAAGTATATAATTCAAGATAAAATTTTTACTCACTGATTATGAAAGAGTAAGGAACTAATTTTAATACTTTGTGCATATTAAATCTTTTTTGTGCTATACCTTTACATTTCAAATTGATGTCGGCAATGGCTGAAGTGATTGATAAATACCAAATCGTACGTTACATTTCGAAACTCTTGCCGGAGGCACGAGATCGCGTGTGGATCGTCAGCCCATATATTAAACTTCCAGACTTTCTAAATCTTGATTTGGATAATCCGAAGTACGAAAAAATACGTGTGGATATTGTGTGTGGGAAGCATCGAATAGACGCAGGTCCCTACAATTATTTTTCAGGAAGAAATAATGTGCATCTGCATTTCTGTAAAAAGCTGCATTCAAAAATTTACATGAATGATCAGTATGGAATTATCTGCTCAATGAATTTATATGACTATTCAATTCGCAATAACATTGAGACAGGAGTGTATTTTTCGAAGTTTGATCAATTATATGAGCAGTGTCGTAGGAAGATGAACGGTATATGGACAGAGGCGATTCCTTACACAAATCATTTATAGACTTACGATATACTTAGGGAGGACAAATGAAAAGTTGAATTAGAAAAAGATTATTTTCTCCAGCCAAATTTATAAAGCAAATAGCCGGAAATCAGAGCAACGATAATTCCAATGAGTATTTTGAAAATGATTTTCGAAAATCCATTTACACTACTTCCCATTTCGCGATCCGCGCTTTGAACTTGCTGTATGGTCGAACCCACAATGGTGTTACCCGAAATACTGTTTCTATTGTCGATATGTGTCGTGCCGCCTCTATTATGCGTCTTTTCCTCTTGTTGGATAAAATATTTTTTCAATCCTATTTGTGCGGCCTTCGTTCCTTTAGTTTTAAGTCGAAGAAAGTAATTATCGGGTGGAATCCATTCAACAAAATCTTGTTCTTCAAGTAATGATATTATATGGGTGATTTCCTTCCATCGAAGTGCTTCAGTGGAGTTTCCGCGCAAAGTGACCCACTGATTCCGCGCTAAAGAGGTCCACCCA
>JBDTTM010000274.1:0-5798 GCA_039930605.1 Bacteroidota bacterium | reverse complement strand
CAAATCGTATTATTCGTTATTTTTGAAAAGTGATCAGATTACTCTTTGTAACCTCCATACTCTTTTGTTCGATTCATGCATTCAGCCAGGTTGAGAATGGGAAAGCTGTTCCCAAATCTGATTACCAGATATTTTTGAAGCAACCGGCTAAAGAAATCAAGTTATTGATGTATGAGAAAAATTTTCTTCCGATCCAGGGAAAGCTTAGTGAGGATCACAAATCCATTATCATGAAGAATTATGAAAATGGAAGCAAGGTTCATGTCAAGGTTATATATGATGATGGTACAGAAGAAGATTTCATAAAGAGTCCGTGTTACATTGATCCTGTAATTACCTGAACTTTGAAGTATGAAAAAAAATCTCCTGCTTTTAAGTGGCATTCTTCTATGTTGCCTGTATTTAACCGGGCAGGACATTAAAAGCTACCTCAAAGAGAATGCTGTCAAATTCAACAGACCTGATAGTCTTGGAGATGAAATCTACGAACTCCTATCAGCTTATAAGCTAATTATGATTGGCGAAATGCATGGCACGAAAGAGCCTGTTGGCTTATTAAAAGGGTTGACAGATTTATTAACACGTCATGGTGACAGCGTGGAAGTTGGTTTTGAAATCGCTTCCAACCAGGTTAATAATTTCCTGGAAGATAAGTCCGATAGTATACTGGTCCATTCTGATTTTTTCACCAATACACCTGATGGTAGAAATTCCACAGCATGGTTAGAAACTATTTTATCGCTCAAAAATAATACGCGGGTTCACCTGTTTTTTTACGACACCAATCATGAATATAGTAACGCCAGGGATAGTGAGATGTATGTAAATATCAGAACTGAAATAATGCTGCACCCTGGTTGGAAAACAATTACAATAAGTGGAAATATCCACAATATGTTTCTTCCTTACAAAGGTATTGCTAAGACAGCTAATTTCCTGCGCAATGATTCAGTGCTGAATTTCTATGATAAAATCTGCTCACTGAATCATTTTTATCAAACCGGCACCATGTTTAATATGATGAATAATAAGCTTGAGATACATGAGGTCGATTATCCACCGTCAGAATATTCAACTGCTGTGGAATATGAAAATTATATTGTCGTATTCCCTTATAACGTAAGTGATAATTACAGCGGCATTTTCTTCACAAAACATATTACTGCTTCAGAGCCAATTAATAAGAACTAACATTTGGATTCGATAACACACATTGCCATTGGTATTTGTACAGGTGAATTAATTGCCGGAAAAAAACTGGGTAAAAAAGCAATGCTTTGGGGAGCGATTGCAAACAGTATCCCTGATGTTGACGTTGTGACTTCTCTATGGATGAATCCTGCAGATGCGTTAATGGCTCACCGGGGGTTTACACATTCCATCCTTTTTCAATTGCTGTTTATTCCGCTTGCTGCATTTTTGCTCCGGCGGCTTTACAGGAAGGAGGATTTCTCATTTAATAACTGGATGCTGCTTATAGGAAGTGGGTTATTCCTCCATATTTTCCTGGATGCATTGACTTCCTATGGTACAGGATGGTTTGAGCCCTTCAGCCATTACCGGGTTTCATTCAATACACTTTTCATTCTTGATCCGCTATTCTCAATCAGTTTTATAATCGGGGCCATTGTATTGCTTATCATGAAAAAAAAGAATCCCGGAAGAGAAAAGATTGCCAGAATATTTGTAATTATCAGCGCATGCTATTTACTTTTTACAATGATAAATAAAGTCAGGGTGAATGAAGTTGTTGAGAAAACCCTGACAAGAAATAATATCTCGAATGAAAATTACTTCTCCACTCCTACTCCGTTAAATAATTTTCTTTGGTACATTGTCGCCAGTGACAGCAATGGAATACACATCGGCTATTATTCTATTTTTGATCATTCGGACAGTATTCAGTATACTACTATTCTCAAGAATCCCCAGCTTGACGATTCATTAAAAGAAAATGAAGACGTTCAGAAGCTGGTTCGGTTCTCCCAGGGTTTTTTCCTGCTTAAAAAAGAAAATGATGTTGTGGTCTTCAGCGACCTGAGAATGGGACAGCTGGGTGGTTGGTCAGATCCGGAGGCGCCTTTTGTTTTCAGGTATTTTTTAACTGAGCGGGAAAATAATTCGCTGATGATTCAGAAAGGGCGAATGAAATCCATGGAGGAAGGTGCGATGTGGAAACTATGGCAAAGAATCAAAGGAATTTAAATTAGCGTGCAGGCATTCCAACCATAGCCTCTTTCAGGTAGAATGGCTCAAACAAAGAAACATCTTCAAATTCTTTTTTCGCGAATTTTTCTTCAGCAAGAGAAATCATCCCTGTTGCTGATATGGTAACATCTACAAATGAAACATTTGGATTATTTTCAAAAAGTGGTTTGCATTTCGCTGAACCGTCACCGAAGAACACTGCTTTTTGATTTCTCAATATTTCATGAAAAGAATTTTCGGTGACAATAACAGGTTCTACCGGGGAAATCTCTTTTAGCGTTGAATCAAAAACAGCAGCGTACACTTCCATTCTTCGTGCATCTAACATCGGAACAAGAAGGGAACCATGAACCAAGACATTAGAATGAAGACAGCAGCCAGCGAGTGATTTGAGAGTCTCTACCGCAATAAGGGGTTTGTCTAAAGCGTAGCAAAGACCTTTGGCAGTACTGACACCAATTCTCAGCCCGGTATAGGACCCGGGGCCTTTGCTTACAGCGATTGCATCAAGATTTTTCAGTTCAATGTTTCCTTCGCTACAAACTTCACCAATAAACTTTGTAATATTTTCTGAATGGGAATAGCCGGCATTTATTTCCCGGAGTGCCAACAGTCTCCCATCACGGGCAAGGGCAACGGAGCAAACTGTAGTTGAGGTTTCGAGACAAAGAATATATGCCATGCTATCCCTGAGTTTTTCAGATTTTAAAATTTTCAAATCATCAAACCTTCAAATCTGAATTTCTCTATTTATTTTCCTTTGAATAAAGCTTGTCTTTTGAAACGACTTCCACAGGATCCCCTTCCTTGAGGACTTTAGAAATAAGACTGTATGGAGCAGTAACAACTTCCTGTCCTACTTTAAGACCCTCTTTAATTTCAATATAGTTATTATCCTGTACTCCCACTTTTACAGCAAAAAGCTTTAATTTTCCACCATCAATTACAAAGACACATTCTGATTTTTTTTCTTCCTTCTCTTTGTCTTTTGCTTTTTCATCTACCACTTTTACAGCATCCACATCTTCTTCCAGGTCATCTGAATTTTTACCTGTCTTCGTTCCTTTGTCTTTTTGTGTAGTATCCCTGGTAGTCACTGCCTGGATCGGCACTGAGATCACATCAGGAACCTTCCTGGTCATGATGTCAACAGTAGCCGACATGCCCGGATTAAAAACACTTTTACCGGGGTGTTCAGCATCCTGGATATCGGCATACGATTCACGGAGAATGCGAACCTTCACTTTGAAATTTGTAACCTGGTCTGTGCTCATCACAGATGAACTGTTAGCTGAATTAGAAACTTCCGTCACAATTCCCCTGAATTTTTTTCCCAGGTATGCATCCACTTCAATGGTTGATGTATCGCCTACATTCACACGCACGATGTCATTCTCATTTACATCCACGCTTACTTCCATTTCGTTCAGGTTGGCAAGCGTCATCATTTCAGTTCCGGCCATTTGTGAAGTACCTACTACGCGCTCACCTTTTTCAACATTCAGTTTTGAAATCGTCCCATCAACAGGAGCAAAAATGGTTGTCTTCTTTAAATTATCCTGCGCTTCCTTCAATGATGCTTCAGTACTCCTGATATTATAATCAGATGCATCAGCATTTTGTTTGGCAGCATCCACTTCAGCTTTTGATACATCATAAGCGCTTTTCACAGACTCAAACTCACTTGCTGAAATAAGTTTTTCATCATATAGTTTTTTGGTACGATCGAAAGTCAGCTTTTGCATTTCAAACTGCGATTGCGTCTGGGCCATCCTTGATTTCGCGCCTTCAAAACCTGCCTTGGATGAATTCAGGGTGGCTACCATCCTGTCCACATTGCTCTGGTAAATATCCGGAAGAATCTTTGCCAGCAACTGACCTTTCGAAACATGATCTCCTTCTCTCACAGTCAACTCAACAATTTCACCGCTTACATCAGGAGATATTTTCACTTCCACTTCGGGTTGAATTTTCCCGCTGGCGGAAACAGTTTCAGTGATTGTCCGCTTACTCACCTTCTGAGAAGTAACCTGTTTTTTAGGTTCCTGTCCGATCCAGCCTGCCTTTTTGCCGATGATTGCCAAAACGATCAGCACAATCACAGCGATGATAAGGTAACGGAGAACCTTGTTTTTCTTTTTCATATTGTTTTGGTTAGAACGACAGCGATTTTCCCATATAGAAGTCGAGCACTTTTAAGCGGAATATGTAATCAAATTTGGCTTGCAGCAAATCAGATTTTGCCTTGGAAAAATTATTCTTCGCAAGGAGGTAGTCATAGGTACTGATCAATCCCACATCAAATTTTTTCTGATTCATATCCATGCTTTGCTGTTGGGCGCTCACATTTTTTTCTCCTGCAATAAATTTCTGGTAAGAAGCACCTGCATCAGCAACAGCCTGTTCAATACTCTTATACATTCCTTTTTTTGTCTGCTCAAAACCAAGTTGGGTTTGCTTCAGGTTAATCTTCGCGCGTTGAATATTGGAATGTGTTGCCCATCCATTAAAGAGTGGAATACTCAAAGAGAATCCGATGGACTTATTCAGGTTATTGTCTATTTGATCTCTGAACGGAGTCTTTTCAAAAGATGGAATCTGATTGTTGTAGACTGAATATACGGTGTCGGAACTGGAAGTAAAACCGGTTATTAAGGTTTCTGTAAATGGAGCATAACTTTTTACCCGTTGGCTGGAAGTTGAATAAGAAGTACCAAGGCTTCCGCCGATTGAAAGCCGTGGATACATGGCACCTTTTGCAATACTCAATCCTTTCGCTGCACTATTCACTTTGTATTCATAGCTTTTAATATCGGGCTGGTTGCTCAAAGCGCTCAGGTAGATGGCCTGTGCATCGCCATAACCAAGATCCATTTTAGGTGCAGGGAGTTCCGGGACTACGATTCTAAAATCTCCAACAGTATCGAGTTCCAGCAGTTGCTTTAGCGTAAGCATTGTTTGGTTATAAGCAGATTGAGCAGTGACCAACCTCACTTCATCAGCTGCCAGTTGTGATTCCATATCCAATAGGTTTCCTTTGCTCATACTACCCAATTCCTCCATTCGTTTAGTGCGGTCGCGCTGGAGTTTGGTCGCATCAAACTGGTCTGATGTAACAGCAAGGAGTTCTTTATTATAAAGCACCTGGAGGTAAACCGTAGCGACATTCAAGGCCATGTCGTTTTTCACTTTTTGCAAATCAAATTTGCTGCTCATATAATTCAGCTTGCTTTGCTTCAGAGAATTCATCAATGTAAATCCTTCAAACAATGAAAGCGAACTGCTTAATGAAAATGAACTAGACTGTACCTGGTTTTGTGTGAACTGGTTGGTATATGGGTCAATGCTTCTGCCGTAGTAAAAATTATCCGAGGCAAAACCATTCAGCGAAGGGAATAGTGTTGCTGTATTCTGGTTCACCGCAACTTTTCCCAACTCGACATTCAGTTCCGATTGCTTTACAGTGAGGTTGTTTGCAATGGCATACTCAATGCATTGCTGTAATGTCCATGATGTTTGTCCATAAGAATTTACAGACAAAACAACAAGCGCGAGCAGGATTCTTATTCGTGTCATAAAAATTTCGTGTG
>JBDTTM010000273.1:0-5805 GCA_039930605.1 Bacteroidota bacterium | reverse complement strand
TTGCAGATCATTGATTTGTTTATCTTTTTCAGCATTTAATTCCTGCATTGCTTTCCAAAAAACCATTCGGAATATCCTATTGCTGATGAACATTTGATTGTAAAAATCACCTTTCTCCCGCGCATTTCCCCTTTCCTATTCTGATTCTGTATCGCATCTTTGCAGTGAGATTTAATCCGCTCCAATATTGACTGATTGCGATCAATTATTATTAACTTTTCTGACATGAAACGCCTTATTGTTCTCCTCTTAGCTGTCCTTTTTCTTGTAACCTGTAAAAAGGAACATGACTCTGCTCAATGGGATGTCAATATTTTGACGCCACTATTCAAAGCAACACTGAGTGTGAATGATCTGGTCGCTGATTCCCTCATTATTCCTTCGCCTGATGGAGCAGTTACCCTCGTATTCGACAGCAATATCTATTCAACACCACTTGATTCGGTGTTTGAAATTCACGATACACTTCAGTCAACGATATTCGTTTCTCCCGGAATTATTACGTTGACTCCCGGGTTTGTTTTTTATTCCCAGCCTAGTGAGGTTGACCTTGCCCTCAACAGCGTGGAGCTTTCCATGGCCCTGGTGAAAAGCGGCAATGCCCGGTTGGTTGCAAAAAATCACTTGCCAACAGCAGTTATTTATACATTTAATATTCCCGAAGCTAAACTGAACGGCGTCCCATTTCAGAAAATTCAAACGCTTGCTGCAGCGCCACCCGGAGGCGTAACTGAACTTGATCAAACCTATGATATCTCCGGCTATAACATCGGCCTCACCGGTTCAACAGGTACCCGTTACAATCACATCACCTATACAGTTGTGGGACAAACTTCTCCCTCGGGCACAACCATTGTCCTTTCGCCAGGCGATACCATTGTTGATGTAACATCCGGATTTCAGTCGCTTATTCCGTTGTATGCAAGAGGTTACCTGGGGCAAGGTTCTGTTACAGTCTCGGGTACAAATAGTCTAGGGACAGGCAAGATAAAAGATGGAACTATTCTGATTGACAGCATATCTGCGACACTGACATTAAAAAACAGCATTGGCGCTGATGCACAGGCAATACTTACTTCCATGCGTTCTGTGAACGACAGAACAGGAATTACAGTTGATCTTGTTTCACCAACACTGGTGAATCATTTGTTGAACCTGAACCGGGCATCTGAAACAGGGCCGCCCCCTTCTCCAATCAATGCAACTTACTATTCTGTTCAACTGGACAATACCAACAGCAACATTGTTTCGCTGATCCAGAACCTGCCTGAAAGACTGGACTATAATTTGAATTTTAATCTGAATCCGTTGGGAAATGCTTCCGGTCATCATGACTTTTTATATACTGATAATTTGTTTGACGCCAACCTAAAAGTGAACTTCCCGCTCCGTTTTGCTGCCAGTCAGATTTTATTTGTCGATACACAGGATCTTGCAACCATTGATCAAACAGCAGATGACAACCTGGGCGATGGTACATTTACATTGCTTGCTGACAATGGTTTTCCTTATGAATTCGAATTGCAGTTAATGATGCTGAATCAATCCAATATAGCAACTGATTCATTGTTTGTACCTGATATAATTGCTCCGGCCATGCTGGATGGTAACTACAGGGCACAGGGAAAGCAGCGGACAAAAATTACTATTCCACTCTCAATTGAAAGGCGGAATAATTTACTGAATTCAAAACGCGTGGCCATCCGTGCACGCTTCAACACAAGCAGCTATCCGCATTTACTCCAGGTGTATACAGATTATGCGCTTGACCTCAAACTAATTGGTGACTTCCAATATTCCATCCGCTGAAACGTGAAACCAAAATTACTGTGCTTCCTGTTTTTTTTATCCGCCTCTTCTTTATATGCGCAGACGGATTTATCACGGGGCAGCCATTTCATGAACGATACTTCGCAAAGTTTTCTGCTCAATTTGCGTGGGAATTATTTTTTTGCCTCTGATGCCATCACCAATGAATTTGCAAGTGCTTATTATAGCGGCAAATTTCTTACGGATGATTTGAAAAATGGTGTAACAAACAATCTTGATGCCCAAAATTCGCTGGCTGGAGAAATCAATTGGGATGTATCATTCACCTTTCATCCCGATACAAATAACAGGAAAGTAGAAGCATTCTTTGCATACAGGAACCTTGCACACGTTGATTCCAGGTTTTCGAAAGATTTTTTTCAACTCTTCTTTCACGGAAATAAAATGTATGCTGGCAAAACCGCTGATCTCGGCGATTTCTTTTTTCAACAGTACTCGTATAGGCAGATTGCTTTTGGCATCAGTAACCAGTTTGATATTTCCGAAAAAACAAAACTAACTGTCGGTGCGGATATTGCCATCAACCAGGGAATCAGATTCCTGAAGGTGAATGGAAAAGCTGCCACGCTGTATACAGATCCTGACGGTGAATTCATAGATGCTGATTTGCACGCTACTATTTTTACAGACGATTCTGCAGGACAACACCCATCAAAGCTTGATGGTACCGGCTATTCGGGAGATTTTTACCTGGAGTATGAAACAGAAAAAAGTTTACTTTCTTTCTCTGTAGAAAATTTTGGTAGCATCCATTGGAACAAATGGAGCACACAGGTCTCTCTTGATTCCACCTTTCATTTTGATGGCATTGATGTTCGCGACTTATTTGAAATCGGTGATTCGATTAAAGTAAAGACTTCTCTCGACAGCACATTCTATCAAAACTTTGCCTCTAGTAGATCGGAACAGAGAATTACTACGCAACTTCCGATGAAAATTGCAGGATCATATACTTTGTTGATTCCGGAATATAAGCTAAATGTTATCGTTGGAATTGAAGTATTACTAAATACGTATTCCACCATGCGTTATATTGGAGGACTTAATTATAAAATTAATCGTTCAAACCAGTTGGGATTGGTGATTGCAACAGGAGGATACACCACCTTTCACGGCGGGCTCAACTTCATACATTCATTCCCATGGCATTTAAAGCTCCAAATCGGAAGCAACTATCTCTATCCTATGCTCAGTTATAAAACCGGTAAAAGCCAGGGCGCTTATTTATCTTTGTCAAAAAGTTTCTGAAATGCTTTCAAATATTCCCAACATTCAACATACTGATTCGAAAAATTTCTTCCTGATAGCAGGCCCTTGTGTTGTAGAGAGTGAAGAAATGACAATGAGTATTGCAAAACGGGTGCAGGAAATTACTTCCCGGCTACATATACCTTATATATTTAAAGCCAGCTACCGCAAAGCAAATCGCTCACGGGTTGATTCATTTACAGGCATCGGAGACGAACCATCTTTAATGATTCTGAAAAAAATCAAGGAAACATTGCAAGTGCCCGTGCTCACTGACATTCATGAAAGCCATGAAGCAGCTTTTGCAGCTCAGGTTGTAGACGTGCTCCAGATTCCGGCATTCCTTTGCAGGCAAACAGATTTACTGGTTGCTGCGGCTAAAACAGGAAAGTTCGTCAATATTAAAAAGGGTCAATTCCTTGCAGCTGATTCAATGAAATTTGCCGTCGACAAAGTCCGAGGATCCGGCAACAACAATGTAATGCTGACTGAGCGCGGAAGTATGTTCGGTTACCAGGATTTAATTGTTGACTACCGCGGCATAGGTGAAATGAGAAAGAATAATTGTCCTGTGATATTAGATATTACACATTCTCTTCAGCAGCCGAATCAATCAAGCGGGGTTACAGGTGGAAGACCTGAACTGATTGAAACCATTGCAAAAGCCGGAATTGCTGTTGGTGTAGACGGAATTTTTATTGAAACACATCCCGATCCCAAGAATGCGAAAAGTGATGGTGCGAATATGCTGCACCTTGACTTGTTGGAAGAGCTGCTAAAAAAATTAATACGTATTCGACAAGTAATTTAATATTATGCGAAGAATATATTTTATCATCTTTTTATTTTCATTTAATACCGGGTTTGCGCAATATCAAATTCAATCCATGCTATCTGACTCAGCATGGGTATATGTTTATGGTGGCACCGGTCATGATTTTGCAAGGCAAATAATTTCCTGTAGTGACTCAGGTTACCTTGTTGTTGGAACTACCTCAAGCTTTGGCGTGCAGAATACAGATATGTATGTTATTAAGATGAATAGAAATTGTGACCGGATATGGTCGCACAATTATGGAACAGCAGGTATTGATTGGGGTTATGCCGGCAGGGAAACATTTGATAAGGGATATATTTTTTGTGGCTACAGTAATCAGAATATAGCTAACGGCTATGATGTTTACCTTGTCAAAGTTGATTCCATTGGGAATTTACAATGGGCGAAAACGATTGGTGATACTGATTGGGATTTCGGCTATGGAATTGAAATTTCTGCAGATAGCGGATTTATTATCATTGGAAAAACATATAGTCCAAGCAATGGTGGTTCTGACGTTTTGATTATTAAAACTGATTCGGCAGGAAATGAAATTTGGAAAAAAAATTATGGCGGGATTTCTGATGAAACTGCAAATACAATCTATAAAACCAAAAACGGAGATTACATGATCCTGGGTGAGACGAATTCTTTCGGAGAAGGCAATGAAGACTTTTACCTGCTGAAGATAAATGAATCCGGTGACACTATTTGGACAAGAACATACGGGACAGCAGCTTTTGATGAAGGCAATTCAATAGATACAACCTTCAATGGAAACTATTTTTTATTCGGAACTACCGAGGGCAATCCTGCCCGTCCGGGAAGTAAAGAATTCTATATCATCCAAATTAATCCTGCTGGAGATGAGATTTATACAGAGTTCAATGGCGGTTCCGGCGAAGAAATAGGTCGATACATATTGCAGCTACCAAATGGAGATCACATTTATGGAGGAACAACCAACAGCAATGGCCTTGGTGGAACATCACTTTATATGATTGGTTTCACAAGTTCAGGAGTTTTTCTTGGGGGATCGTATTTCGGGGGCACAAATGATGAAGAGGGTTATTCTGTTGCCGCCGGCAAGGATGGACAGATTGTTTTAGCGGGCACCACTAAAAGTGAACCTTTCGGCCAGGAGGATGTTTATCTTGTTCGCATCGACTCAGTTCATCAAAACTATCCTTTGAGTATGCACTATTACAACGACTCACTTGTTTCAGTGAATGAACCAATGGGAAGCACCGGTAATGAATTCACGATTTATCCAAATCCGTTTCATTCAGGTACTACGTTTTATACACCACGAAATGCGAATAACAGATATTTCAATTGTACAATTAAAGTTTTTGACATCACCGGTCGTACAGTGTTATCCATTTTCCCAAAACAGTTTCCGTACAGTTTCGAAAATCAGGATTTACTGAAAGAAGGTGCATACATTGTTTCCATATACATAGATAATATTATTTTTCAGTCTGAAAAAATCATTGTCTATTAAAAAATTCCATGTTGAGTCTGCGCTCAAATAATTTCCTTTCGAACTTATTTTTTATCCTTGGTATCTATACCTTAATTTTTTCAGGACTGCTTGTAACAGCTTTATTTCTTGATTGCACCGAAATATTTTCCATTGTCAATTTACTAAATTGGGATGCCGCTCATTATTCCGATTTGATGCAAAAGGGTTATCATGATTCGAATGTCGCTTTCTTCCCTCTCTTCCCCATTTTTTGGAAAACCATCCATGTATCCACCTTGGGAATTGCAATCACGAATGGGATACTGTATTGTTTATCGCTTGCCTGGCTTGCCACAGAATACGGGTTTTCAAAAAGAAACCTTTTCATAGTATCTTCTCTCCCCTCTTTACTTTTTATGTTTCTTCCTTTTTCGGAATCTGTGTT
>JBDTTM010000272.1:0-5807 GCA_039930605.1 Bacteroidota bacterium | reverse complement strand
TTAGCAGAAATAATAACCATTGGAGATGAACTCCTCATTGGACAGGTGATAGATACCAACAGTGCATGGATTGGACAGCAGCTGAATGAAATCGGTATTAAAGTTTACCAGATTACTTCGATCAGCGACAATGAACAACACATTCTAAGTGCATTGAAAGATGCAAGTCAACGAGCAGATGTGATCCTGATTACCGGCGGCCTCGGTCCTACCAAGGATGATATTACCAAGTTTACGCTTTGCAAATACTTCAAATCGAATCTTCGTTTTGACGAAAAGACTTTTATCCAGGTAGAGAAATTATTCCAGGCAAGGGGTCGGCAGGTGACAGCTGTAAACAGGAAGCAAGCAGAAGTTCCTGAAAAGTGCGAGGTCATTCCGAATACACAGGGAACAGCTCCGGGAATGTGGTTTCGTGAGAAAGGAAAAGTTTTTGTTTCCATGCCGGGCGTTCCTTACGAGATGAAAGGTATGATGACGGAAGATGTGCTACCAAGGCTTCAGAAACTTTTTACCGAAGGAGTGATCATACATAAGACAATTTGGTTCCAGGGAATCGGGGAATCATTTTTATCAGATATGATTGAGCAATGGGAATTAGCTCTTCCTGCAAATCTGAAACTTGCCTATCTCCCCTCTTCCGGCATCCTTCGTCTTCGGTTGACAGCAACTGGAACATCCGCAGAAGAATTGAACGGGTTGATTTCAGTGGAAGTAAAAAAACTAAATGAAATTGCAGGAGAATATATTTTCGGAGAAGACAATGACACGCTGGAAAAATTAACTGCTCAGTTACTCACCGAACAAAAAGCAACAATCAGCACGGCAGAAAGCTGCACAGGGGGATACATTGCACATCGAATTACAACTGTGCCGGGAAGTTCAAATTACTACCTCGGTTCTGTAGTTGCCTATGACAATTCTATCAAAGAAAATTTTCTCAATATTTCCTCAAACATCATTGAAAAGTATGGTGCAGTCAGCGAAGAGGTTGTGATTGAAATGGCGAAAAACGTAAAGGAAAAATTCAAGACAGATTATTCGATTGCATGTTCCGGAATTGCCGGCCCCTCGGGAGGTACTGAAGACAAACCGGTTGGAACAGTACACCTGGCAATTGCACATCCTGGTGGAATTTTTACAAAGAAGCTTATGCTGGGAACAGACCGCGAACGCATTATCCGGGAAACAGCGCTTCACTCTCTTAATAACCTTCGGAAAATTTTAAAAGGGGAAGGCTCCTGATAACCGGCAGGCAGGCGAATCATTGCTAATTTCGAATTACCAATAAAATGACTATCAGGAAAAATATCTCTTCGGCTTCTCCATGGGAGGATGTTGTAGGTTACTCAAGGGCTGTACGAATTGGAAATATTATTGAGGTTTCAGGAACCACAGCAACTGACGGGGATGAGATCATCGGAAAAGGCAATCTGTACAAACAGGCAACTTTTATTTTTCAAAAGGTTGAACGCGTGCTGGAGGAAGCCGGCGCTTCAATGAAAGATGTTGTGAGAACACGTATGTATGTGACTGATATTTCAAAATGGGAAGATGCCGGCAGGGCGCATGCTGAGTTTTTTAAAGACATAAAACCTGCAGCAACTATGCTTGAAGTTTCGAAGCTGATTCATCCCGATTTACTCATTGAAATTGAAGTGACGGCAATTATAAAAGATTGAATATTTCTTAACAAAGGTCAATGACTTTTCGTTCTTGATTAGCTTATATTTGATTACAAATTTAAGCCCTATGAAACTCACAGAAAAGCTATTTTCAATCTTAAATAATCGCTGTCCAAAATGCCACAAAGGGCCTGTATTTGAGGTGAGTAATCCATATAATTTAAAGCGTTTTGACAAGATGCATTCCAGTTGCTCTTGTTGTGGTGAAACCTACTATAAAGAGCCCGGGTTCTATTATGGTGCAATGATTGTGAGTTACATGTTAAATGGGGCACTTTTTATATTCACTTTCCTCGGCCTTTATGTCCCCCTGGAAATAGAAGCTATTAATTATATTGTCACCCTTGGATCGATCATCGTCGTGCTCTCTCCCCTTACTTTTCGCCTTGCAAGGCTGGTTTGGTTGAATGTTTTTGTGGCCTTCGACCCAGCCGTTAAATGTCTGCAAACTGCGCCAATTGGGAGTTGATTTTTTTTGATTGAAGTTTGGTCAATCAATAATAAATTCTATTTTTGCAGCCCTTTTAAAACGAATAATAGTACGACCAATGGCAAGAATATGTGATTTAACAGGAAAACGCGCGATGGTGGGGAATAATGTTTCTTTCTCCAACAAGAAAACCAAGCGCAGATTTAACCCGAATCTTCAAACCAAGCGTTTTTGGGTACCGGAAATGAAGGAATGGATTACTTTGAAAGTTTCCACTTCAGCATTGCGCACGATCAGCCGCCATGGCATCACTGCGGTATTGGATAAAGCGATAAAAAAAGGTAAAATATAAATACACACCACTTGAAAAACAGTTGAGCCGTCTGGAATTCCGGGCGGTTTTTTTTATGTACCCCAGCGAATTACCTGCCTACATCGCCTTCGCAAAGCTTCAGCGGAGCAAGGCCGGCAGGCAGGCGATTGAAATCCTACTAATTTACGAATTATACCATCGATTAGCGAGTGGAATCAAAATAATATACGAAATAAGAATTTTTTATGTCCTGTTAGGAAAACAGCCATTGCCCGGTGATGTCGCCGATAACGCAGATAAAAGAAGAGCAAAATTAATCCAGCGATCTCATCAGGAGAAAGTGAATAATAATTTTAAAGTTTTAAAGAAATTAACTTACAGAATCCCTTGTTAAGGAACCATTGGTTCACTTGCCGGCGGTGCCTCAGGAACTACATCCAGCATTCCAAATCCCTGGTAAGTGTAAAGTCCCATCCCTGATTGCCAGATAAATTTATGAACTTCCGGATGCGCATGAAGCGAGAACGGCAACAGGTAGCCATAGATCGCATGGTTGTCATTGTTCTTGTAGATGCGCGCAAACTTTTTCTGAGAATCAATTACACGCTGGATATAGCCGGGATCAGGAGTGATTTCAAACTCTGCATATTCATTCAATTGCGATTCGGTATAGCCTGCCTTTTCCATCCTGTCGAGGATCGAATTGAAAAGAAAATCTGAAAATTCCTGTGACGATGGCTCCAGTGGTAGAGGCGGTGTTTGAGAGTTGTCGAAGGGTTGATCTGGAATAAGCGGGGAGATACAGACGTACTTGATCACCGTTTGAAATTCCGGCTCGCTGATTACCTGGTAAGATTTTGGAACGAGCGTTAACTTGGCGAAACTGACCAGCCTGCGGTCGAAAATTTTCTTTACCCACGCCTGAACAAATTCTTCCTCAGGTGCAGAAATCACCAGTGAAACTTTCGATGAGAGAAAGCGGATCTGGCCATTTAATACTTTAGAAGTTCCCTTGAGCGAAGAAAATGTGTATTGTGAAGATCGCGTGGGCATCTCCTCTATCACTTCGTCCATGAAAGCTGAAATAATTTTTTGGTGATGTAATGGAACCATGCCATTGCTGCCATGAACCTTCAGAAAAGAAATTTTAAGACGCATAAATAAAGTTTACTGTTTGAAAAAACGGTTGAGAATAAGTTGATTAAAATCTAATTGTCCTTGTTAAAAAAATACTCGAGTTCCCGGGCCGGGTTTGTTTCCTCAATACCTGATTGAAAAGACCGGCCGCTCAGAAATCAAGGCAAGTATAAAGGATTTTCCTTTACCCTGTTTCGGTGACAAAAAAAAATTATTTTTATCCCCATCATTACGGTTCGAATAGCGAAACGCTGAAATGGTACGAATAGCGAAACGCTGCGAATCTACGAAGAACGAATATTACAATTTAATAATTGAGAAAGTCAATGAGAAAAAACTCTTACATCTGCCTGTTATGCATTTACTTACTTATGAATTTTCCGGAAAACATTTTCGGTCAGTGTGCGATAGATTCCACCCAGACTATAGCAGGTGTTTATCCCAATGTTTTGCCGGATGCGACCGCGGGACAGTACTATTCAACTGATATCACGTTTGTATTACTGCTTGATACACTAGGACTTCCTATCACGAATTACCATATCACGACCGTAACGGGTTTGCCAATCGGGCTCAACTGGCAGTGTAATAACTATGCAAATGGATGCAATTATGATCCAACGGTAAACCTATACGGTTGCGCCAATATGAGCGGAACTCCATTGATTCCGGGATCTTATGTAGCTCATGTTACAGTGATTGCTTCTATATCAGTTGTCGGTGACCAGACCGTGGATTATCCTTTACCCATCACTGTACTTCCTGCACAAACCACTAATAATGGTTTTTCAATGACGAACAGTTCTGGGTGTGATCCGCTTACCGTTTCATTTACCAATAACGATCCCGGTCAGCTTTCTTATCAGTGGGATTTCGGAGATGGTATTCAAAGCAATCTTGAAAACCCTGTACCACATACATATACAATACCGGGAGATTACATTGTTACACAAACCGTAATTCCCAACATTCAACCGGACTATTATCTGACAAGTGTAACTGTTAACAGTATTCCTGATAATTACGGTGGACCTATTGACGATCCTGATATGTACCTGCTTATTGATAATGCAACCGGCACAACAGTTTTTGATTCACGACCGGCACAGAACGGATTATTTCCTCCACAAACCTGGGGTATTCCGAACATCCTTTTGGCCAATGAAAACTATACGATTCACGTCTGGGATGAAGACGGTGGTTTGTTTGGTGCCGATGATGATTTGGGTGTGATCAGTTTTGCAGGTCATGGAACGAGCGGCAATGCAACTGCTACGGTTGGCGGAGCCACAGGATCATTGAACCTGGATTACGTTATTTTTCAGACCCCGGTGAATGCAATCATTACTACCGATACCATTCATGTTTTCCCTTCACAACAAATGCCGGTACTTACATTAAACGGGAATACTTCTTTTTGCGAAGGAGATTCCCTGGTCTTAACTTCAAGTGAACCGATCGGTAATCAATGGTATGTTGATAGCACGATCCTGAGCGGTGATACCAATACCACTTATGTTGTTACCCAAAGTGGATTGTATTTTCTGACTGTAACAAATAGTTTTGGTTGTTCGGCAACTGCATACATGACCGATACAGTACATGTTTACGGCAATCCACCGCATCCGAATATTCTCATTGCCGGTGATACGTTGAAGTGCCTGCTTACCGGTTACAATTATCAGTGGTTATTGAATGACACAGTGCTTGCTGGTGAAACGAATTCATACGTTGTTCCTTTGGTTTCAGGAAATTATTCCATTTTAATTTCCACCAACCAGGGATGCGCTGATACTTCGCAGGTATTGTTTTTTACATACACAGGGATCAACAACGGAGGCGTTCAATCAGCAGATATTTTAATTTATCCGAACCCGGCGAACAAAACGTTGCATGTGGAATGTGATCAATGCAATGCTGCCTATCTCTCGATGAAAGATGTGACCGGCAAAACTGTTTTTGAAAAAGATCTTATTTCACAAGAGAGTCATTTACATGAAACGATTGATGTGTCAGGTCTGGAAAAAGGAATTTATTTTCTTGAGTTGAATGTGGGAGGGAAAAATGTGGCGAGAAAGATCATCCTTCGCTAAAGCTATAGAGGATGAATGGTGGTGAATTGATCTTTCAAACTTCTAAACTTCTAAAAATTCTTCTACCGCTTCATAGATTGGTGCATAAAGCCCTTATTATAGAATGAATAACCCAGCAGAGCTACGAGGAATTCTTTAGATTAAAATAA
>JBDTTM010000271.1:0-5818 GCA_039930605.1 Bacteroidota bacterium | reverse complement strand
ACTGCCACTGCCACTGCCACTGCCACTGCCACTGCCAACTGCCAACTGTATTTTTTTTTCTTGACTCTTGACTCTTGACTCTTGTCCGCTGTCTAATGTCTTTTTGACTCTATTTCATTTGTTAATTCCACAAATTGCTCCCAACTCAATTGTTCAGCTCTTTGTGTGATATACGGCAGGAGTTTTATTTTTTCTTTTTCGAGGAGTGGCATCAATCCATTACCCAACATTTTTCTTCGCTGGTTAAAAGCCGTTTTTACCACGTTGAAGAATCGCCTTTCATCACACCCCAGTACAAAATTTTCTTTGCGTTCAAATCGCAATACACATGATTTGACTTTTGGCGGAGGAGAAAAATCATTTTCATTCAGGGTGAACAATATCTCAACATTGTACCATGCCTGTAGAAGGACGCTTGGAATTCCGTAATCCCTGTTGCCGGGAGGAGAAGCTATTCTTTCCCCAACCTCTTTTTGGAACATGCCCACGACTTCGGGAACCAATGCTTTGTGTTCCAATACAGCAAAGAGAATCTGGGTGGAAATATTGTAAGGGAAATTACCGATGATGGCGAATGGTTCAGCGAAAGTTTTTTTAAGATCCATCCGCAAAAAATCACCCTCTGCAATATCGCGGGCTTTGTCGGGAAATTTTCCAAGTAAATATTGAACAGATTCTTTGTCAATTTCTATTAGCCTCGTTTCAAATTCTTTGCGTTGAAAAAGAAATTGTGAAAGAATTCCCATGCCGGGACCGATTTCCAGCACCTGCTTATATCTTCCCTGTGGTTCGAGTGCATCTGAGATTTCCTTGGCAATCGCTTCATCTTTTAGAAAATGCTGACCGAAATGTTTTTTTGCGTGGACGTTTTGCACAATGGATTCAAAGGTAATCCCTGTAATTGAAAGAAAAAATATTTCACACGAATCCCAAAAGCTCTCGGGAGCGAAGAACGCGAAGGAGAAAACAAGGTGAAAAATCTTTACTGGCTTTGCGCCTTTGTGTGAAACCTATTTAAAACCCGTAATCCTTGTACCCGGGTGTAAATTCTGCCGGATCGAAAGTTGGGTTGAGAAGAAAACTCTTGTATTCGTATTTTTCGAAAAAACCTTTCTCGTCGTGAATTTCCTGCATCAATGGCAACTTCGTTTTCAAATCTATATAGAAAATAATTTTTCTTCCAAACATATTCGGTATGCGAAGCTTCTGGCCGGCTTTTGAGTCTTCGATGTCCTTCACATCTTTATTGGCGCAGACAATCATGTATTCACTGGTAAAGTTACGGGATGCTATGTCAACTATATTTTCCTCTTTCTTTACTGTCTGAACTGTATAGCCGAAGTCAGGATAATCAAAATCCAATTGGAGGCAACGGTGATTATCAAAAGTAACGGTATCGCCGAGCTGTAGATAATCATACAGTTTCTCCCCCATCACTGTTTTGTAATGTCCGATCATTTTCATCAGGTAATCAAAGCCGATTTCGCAAACGGTATGGTGTGATTCTTCGCGAACTAATATATTGTTTGGACTCAGTTTCAGGTTCACATAAGGAAAGGAATGTGGAGAAATATAAAGGTTGTTATTCCAATCACCTTCGCGGTAAAGAATTTCGATGCCCACTCTCGGTGCATACATGTGAACATACGTCTTCATCGGATTCCGCTGCTGCTTCACGAACAACTCTCCTTTTTCAACATTGCCGTTTTTGCTCCTTTCTGTGGTGGAAAGAATGAAGGAGGCACTTTTCAGGTTATCACAGGCACTCATCATCTCCCTGAGTACTTTTTTTTCCTGTTCAACCTGGGCTTGTGCAAGAATAGGGAAGAGAAGAAAAAACGAAAATAATTTCCTCATTCAATCCACTGTTTCAAGTAAGGTCCGGAAAGCAACAAATTTGTCTTTGAACTTGGCAGTGTGTTCTGCACGCAATGCCTGTGCATGATCGTGTTCATACGCCTTGAAATCACTCATGCTATTACAGGAGTATTGTATGCTGTAGGTTTTGCCACCTGAATCTTCATCGCCAATGATGCGCAATATGCGGCTCGATGTAAATTTGCCGCTCCGCATAACTTCCGGTACGTGAAAATTTTTCATCCATGCCAGCCATTCTTCATGAACGGACTCTTCAATGTTTACGGTTACGTTATAAATAATCATATTAATTTTTCTTGCGGACAAAAATAGAAAGTTCCTGCTTTCATCTGCTGCGTCTTACAATAAGATCACTGGCGATTTTTGCAGACAATAAACACAATGGAATCCCAGCGCCCGGATGCACACTTCCTCCACAGAAGTAAAGCCCTTTTATTTTGCGGCTGAAATTCGAATGACGAAGGAATGCAGAAAAAATACCATTGCTGCTATTCCCATAAATGGATCCCATCCAGGCATTTGTCTTTTGCTCAATCATCGGTGGTGTAAGAATATTTTCAGATGTAATCAGCGCTTCAAGATTTTCATTCAATATACCGGATATTTTTCTCAGCACATTTTTTTTCAATTCTCCGGTTATTTTGTTCCAGTCCTGTCCATGATCGAAAGGTGCTGTTATCATCACAAACCAGTTTGACTTTCCTTCAGGAGCATCACCAGGGTTCATCATAGAGGAATTGAAGAGATAAACAGTGGGATCATCGCAAATTGTTTCTCCTTTAAACAATGCGTCATATTCAACCCTGTCACTTTTTCCGAAGAATGTATTGTGGAGTTCAAGAGATGGAAACACTTTATTGATCCCCCAATAAAAAACAATAACCGAGCTCGAACGCGGTTGCTTTTCAACTATTGAAGGCATCGGAATTCCCGGAAGTAACTTTTGATAAGTATAGTGGACGTCAGCATTGCTAAGCACGACATCTGCCGGAATAAAACCTGCTTCTGTTTCAACACCGGTTACTTTTTTATTTTTGATGCATATTTTTATTGCCGGACTTTTCAACATGAATTGAACCCCGGCTTCTTCAGCTAATTTTTGAAGGGCTTTTGAAATATTGATCATCCCGCCTTCCGGAAGATATGAACCTGAGTTTATCGCAAAATGTGTGATTACATTTAAGGTTGCAGGTGCTTCAAAGGGATTGGAACCATTATAACTGGCGTACCGGTTAAAGAGTTGAACCAGCCGTTGATCTTTAAAAATTTTCCTGTTGTAATGATGCATAGACTGGAATGCATGCACCCGGTTGAACCGCAAAATCCCGCGCAAAGTAGGCCAGTTGAAATAATTTTTCACCTCATGCAGGGAACGCTCCAGAAAGACTTCATGTGTTAGCTTAAAAATCTCGCCTGAATCATTCAGGTGTTTGTTGACATGTGAAAATGATTCGCCGGATTTTTGGTTCAGTTCTGCTTCAAATTTTTTTCTGTCAGAGTAGGAGTCAATAAAGCTGCCATCAGGAAAAAAATATCTGAAAAGGGGTTCTACTTTAGAAAAGCGGATATAATCGTCAGGGTTTTTATTCCAAAGCAAAAAAAGTTCCTGCAGGTATTCAGGTTTGGTAAGGATGGAAGGCCCCATGTCAAACCTGAATCCACCAGCCTGTAACTCTCGGATATTCCCTCCAACTTTGTCATTGGCCTCAATAAGTTGAATATTAAAACCGGATTTTGCCAGGCGGATGGAAGCCGCAAGCCCTGCAATACCGCCACCGATGATAATTACTTTTTTATTGCTTCTATCTAAGCCCATTCCGTGGGCAAACATACAGGATTCAATTGTAATGATGCCGTTGGTTTCAACAGTTAAACTAAATTTGCACGACAAGATTTTTCAAGACAAATGTTGAATCAAAAGGAGACCGTTGAAGCGGCAAAAGTATTTTTATCAAAACAACTGGAATTGGATCCGGCCTCAATTGAGGCAAACCGTGATTTAAAAAGCATTGGTCTGGACTCTTTCCGGATCATTGAGCTTGTTTTATTCCTGGAGCGAAAAACAGGAGTGGCGTTTCCGGATCATGCTTATACTCCGGAAAATTTGAAATCGGTTGATTCAATTGTTTCTTGTTTGATGAAACTGTAACCGTGAACAACAATGCTTCATACAACCTCAGTGGTGCGGATCGATTTCAACTTTTTTTTGATTCGGTGGCGAGGAAAAATACGGGTACAGGAAGTGTAATACGCGCGGCAGTGACAATTGCCGGTATTTTGTCTGAAACTGATGTTTACAATATTGTTTCTCAAAACGAAGCGATCCGGTTTATGCTCAGAAGTTCATTGCTAAAGAAATGGTATTCCCCCATATTCAGGCTGGTGCAGAAAAATACTCCCGCTGACCCCGTTACAATAATGAACTTTCATCGGGGTGAAGGACAGGAGGAAGCATTTCAGTATGCACTTACACGAGACTGCTCATTTGTTACAGGTTCACCGGTTTTTATTGATGTAATTTACGCTTCAGACCGTACGCAAATTATTTTTTCTGTCAACCATGTTTTGATGGATCATGCCGGAATGGAAAACCTGCTGGCTTCATTTTCCGAAATGAAAACCATGCAGGTTAAGCCTCTAAAACCACTTCGGCGAAAATTTATTTTGAAAAGAATTGCAGATGCCATCGTGGCAACTTTATTTGTTGCTGCCATCAGCGGATGGAATTTGAAAAGGCTAAATAAAAAACCACATTCCGGTACACCGGCATTTGAAAAACTGGAACTTTCTATTGAAGAAACGACCCAGACTAAAACCCTTCTCACCAACGGAATAAAAGTAAATGCACTTTCTTTTTTCCTTGGCGCAGCATTGCATGCATTGGATATCCACGAAGAATTACTGGCTGAAGTGAAAGGGAATTATTTTGTCGCTGTTCCTATAGACCGCAGAAGTGCGGCTTTTAGAAATGTAATCCTCTCAAACTATCTTTCATTTATTTATTTTCATGCAGAACCTGGAAAGGTGAAAAGTGTAAAAGATATTTCGCAATCCATTTCGCGTCAAATGATAGCGCAGGCAAAACAAGGACTACCGGAGAAATTCAGCTCATTGCTTGACGTGTTCCGCTTCATTCCTGTACCTATCTACAGCGCCTTCATCAACCTCCCATCAAAGGGTCATTCCGGAACATTTGCTTTTTCACTCCTTCCCAATTCCCGACTTGAAAATAAATCGTTTCTTGGACATCCTGTTATTGATGTCGCTCATTATGCCCCTGTAATTTCTCCTCCGGGTTTGAATATTGTCTTCAATGAGTTCCGTGGCAGGCTGAAAATCATTCTTAGCTTCGATGATAGCAGGATTGACAAATTGCAAGCAAAAGAATTGCTACAAACCATCCGCAAAAATCTCCTGAACTGAGTGGAAAAAATTATTCATACCGATATTTTCATAGCCGGAGCAGGTCCTGCAGGGATTGCAGCAGCTGTGGCGGCATCCGAATTGGGAATGAAGGTCTGTATCGCGGAAAGAAATTCTTTTCCGGGTGGCCGGGCAACAGCATCAGCAGTGGGAACTATTTGCGGATTGTATCTCAGGTCTTATGACAATCCCGTCTTTGCAATGCAGGGATTCCCTAAAGACTTTGCTGAAAGATTAATGGAATTGAATCGCAGAAAGCCGGTGAAATTCTCAGAGGGATGTTGGTTTCTTCCTTCTCATCCTGCCGATTTTGAAAAAGTTGCGAATTCTTTTCTTGCTCATCAGAATATCAAACTCCTTTACAATGCAACTGTCGAAAGTGTTGAATCATCGCAGCAACTTGTATCCGTTATTCATTGTTCAAGTGGAAATGAAAATTTCAAAATTATTCCGCAAGCTGTTATTGATTGTTCTGGAGAAGGAATAATATGTTCATCATTGAATCATGAAATTATTA
>JBDTTM010000270.1:0-5863 GCA_039930605.1 Bacteroidota bacterium | reverse complement strand
TATGAATAATTTTATTGTTTCCGCCCGTAAATACCGCCCCGATACATTTGACACGGTTGTAGGTCAGCATAACATCACCCACACCTTGAAGAATGCTATCAGGAATAACCACCTTGCCCAGGCATTCCTCTTTACAGGTCCTCGGGGAGTAGGGAAGACAACGACTGCAAGGCTCCTTGCCAAAACAATCAATTGTACCAATATATCCGAACAGACTGAAGCCTGTAATAAATGCGAATCATGCAGGTCTTTCATTGAAGGTATTTCACTGAATATTTTCGAACTGGACGCAGCAAGCAATAACAGTGTTGATGACATCAGGGTTCTCGTAGAACAGGTTCGTTACCCGCCACAGGGAGGCAGGTACAAGGTTTATATCATCGATGAGGTTCACATGTTGAGCGCCAATGCGTTCAATGCATTTTTGAAGACATTGGAGGAGCCACCCTCGTATGCCATCTTTATCCTCGCAACTACAGATAAGCACAAAATTATCCCAACCATTTTATCACGGTGCCAGATATTTGATTTCAGCCGTATTACCATTGATGACATTGCCAAACAACTGGCTATGATTGCATCAAAGGAAAAAGTAGACGCTGAGGAAGACGCCTTGCATGTGATCGCCCAGAAAGCAGACGGGGCCATGCGGGATGCGCTGAGTATGTTTGATCAGCAGGTAAGTTTTGCAGGAAATACGATCACTTATAAATCGGTGATTGAAAACCTGAATGTACTGGACTATGATTATTATTTCAAAGTGACGAATGAGATTTTGACTGGTGACATTGCAGCTGCATTGCTGACATTCGATGAAATTTTGAATTACGGATTTGACGGTCACAACTTTATTACTGGACTGTCTTCTCATTTCCGCGATCTGCTGGTGTGCCAGGATGAAGTCACACTAAAACTCCTTGAAGTAAGCGCCAATGTTAAAGAGAAGTATAAAATACAATCGAAGCAGACTTCAGCTACACATTTGATGGACATGCTCGAGACATCGAATAAATGTGACCTGAGTTATCGCGCAGCAAAGCACCAGCGATTGCAGGTTGAACTCGCCCTGATGAAGATGTCTGCAATGTCTTCTGCAGGAGATAAAAAAAAAAGTGAAGGAAGCCAGGGTTTAAAAATTACGGCAACAGTTTCAAGTCCTAAAACGGCGGCTCCGGTTATAAGTCCGGAGACTCAGTTGTCTGGAAACCTGCATCCCACGGCCGTTACAGCAGAACCTGAGCCGCCAAAACTTAAAAAGGAAAGCCCTGTGCAGGCACCTGTTGCTTCACCTGCGCAAGCAAAAACGACCGCGACATCACGCAGAACTATTTCGATTTCCGAGGGATTAAAAACGAAAGCGCCGCTAAATGAAAGCGCAGTGGGCGAAGGAATAGTCGCATTGGAAAAAGATTTTAGTGCAAGCGACCTGGAAAAAGCCTGGATGGATTTCGCAGCAACAGTTCAAACTGATGGCCGCCTTACGCTGCATACCGCATTGACCAAACGCAAACCTGAACTGAAGGAAAATTACGCAGTCCATTTTTCACTCGACAATGGTGCAATGGAAAAAGATGTTAGTCTGATCAAGATTGAACTGTTGACTTTTATCAGGAAGCAACTGAACAATGGAAAAATTTCCCTTACAACAGTCATCGACAGGGTGCAGCCTAAAGGGAAAACGCCCTATACGCCGAAGGAAAAATTTGAGCACCTGGCAGCGAAAAATCCGGCCCTAAACAGGTTAAAAAAACAGATGGACCTGGAGATAGATTTTTAATTTGTTGGACACATTTGTCGGTGTAAAACCATTGCATTTTTGTGGTATTTATTGCGAAAGTAAAGGTCTTTTTTAGTATATTTGAGAACGAATAAGGGCTGGTTTAAGATCAGCTTTTTTGATGTCCATAGGGCATTAAACCCGGGGGGAAACAATACTTGAACAACTATTTTAATGGAAGATTTGATCAGAGAAAAACAATTGGCAGCGGAAAAGGCTTCTACAGATTATTCAGCCGACAGTATCCAGGTTTTAGAGGGCCTGGAAGCGGTGAGGAAGCGCCCTGCAATGTATATCGGTGATATAAGTGTAAAAGGGCTCCATCACCTGGTTTATGAAGTCGTGGACAACTCCATTGACGAAGCATTGGCGGGACATTGCAAAAACATTGAAGTATTTATTCATCCGGATAATTCAATCACTGTGAAGGATGATGGCCGGGGGATTCCTACAGACATGCACACCAAAGAAAAGAAAAGTGCGCTGGAAGTGGTGATGACTGTGTTGCATGCCGGTGGAAAATTTGACAAGGACTCTTATAAAGTTTCCGGTGGATTACATGGAGTGGGTGTAAGTTGTGTGAATGCACTTTCGTCACACATGAAAACAGAGGTGTATCGCAACGGAAAAATTTACGTCCAGGAATACAGTTGCGGAAAACCATTGTATCCTGTGAAGGAGGTTGGCGTAACGGAGTTGCGTGGCACGACCCAGACTTTCATGCCAGACAACACTATCTTTATAACAGCTGTTTATCATTACGATATTCTCGCTGCCCGTTTGCGTGAACTTGCATTTCTTAACCGCGGTATCAATCTTTCTATTACTGATTTGCGCGAAGCTGATGCTGATGGAAAAAATCCCTCAGAAACATTTTACAGTGAAGGCGGATTAAAGGAATTCGTTGCCTTCCTGGATGCGAATCGCGAACGTCTTATCCCTGCACCAATTTATATGGAAGGTGACAAAGCGGGAATCCCAGTGGAGATTGCCATGCAATACAATACCTCGTTCAATGAGAATGTGCATTCCTATGTGAATAATATCAGTACACATGAAGGCGGGACGCATCTTTCCGGGTTCCGCAGGGCACTGACACGTACCTTGAAAACGTATGCTGAGAAATCTGGAATGCTGGAGAAATTAAAATTTGAAATAAGCGGAGACGATTTCCGCGAGGGTCTCACGGCCGTTATTTCTGTGAAGGTGCAGGAGCCACAATTCGAAGGTCAGACCAAAACCAAACTCGGTAATAACGAAGTGATGGGCGCTGTTGATCAGCTGGTAGGAGAAATGCTTCAGAATTACCTTGAAGAACATCCGCGTGAGTCAAAAACGATTGTAGATAAAGTTATTCTCGCAGCAACTGCGCGGCATGCGGCTCACAAGGCACGTGAACTGGTACAACGCAAGAGTGTGCTTACAGGCACAGGACTTCCAGGTAAGCTTTCTGATTGTTCAGAAAGTGATCCGGGCATGTGCGAAGTATTTTTGGTTGAGGGAGATTCGGCGGGAGGTACTGCCAAGCAGGGTAGAAACAGGAAGTACCAGGCAATACTTCCATTGCGTGGTAAAATTCTCAATGTGGAGAAGGCCATGGAATACAAGATTTATGAGAACGAAGAAATCCGCAACATTTATACAGCCCTTGGGATTTTCCGCGATGAAAAGCAGGAAGGACGTCCGCTCATCATGGATAAGCTGCGTTACCATAAGGTGGTTATTATGACTGATGCTGATGTTGACGGAAGCCACATTACGACCTTGATCCTGACGTTCTTTTTCCGTCATATGAAAGAACTGATAGAAGGAGGGTACTTATACATTGCCACTCCACCGTTATACCTTGTAAAGAAGGGAAAAGACCAGCGTTATGCGTGGAACGATGAACAACGGTTACTTTTCATCAAGGAACTGGCTGGTGAAGGCAAGGAGGAAAATGTGAATACGCAGCGTTATAAAGGTCTGGGAGAAATGAATGCTGACCAGCTTTGGGAAACGACCATGAACCCGGAGTCACGTACACTTCGCCAGGTTACCATAGAAAGTGCTGCTGAAGCTGATCGTATTTTCAGTATGCTGATGGGTGATGATGTTCCGCCAAGAAGAGAATTTATAGAGAAGAATGCGAAGTATGCAAAAATCGATGCATAACCTTGAATCGAAACGCAGTCTATTTTTTATTAATTTCTCATAGAGAGTTCCTTTGCCTTCATGCTCTCATAAGTAATTCTTGAAAGATTGCTTAAGGCTTCCGGTAAAAGCTGAACTTTATTTCCTCTTGTCATAATCGTGATCAGGTAAGGTGAATTTGCAATGTAGACGATTGCTGTCTCGTGTAGCTGCGCCTCTGTTGGTGTACCTGTTTCTCCAAACTTATGCGCAATTCTTGTATCAGCCGGCAATCCACTCACAATTCCCTTGGTAAAAGTGCTTTTCGAGAGTAGTGACAATGCATATTCGGAATTGTCCTTGTTGAGGTAGGTTGCATTATATAATATTCGTAAGAATTTTGAAAGATCACTAACGTCTATTTTGAAGTTGCGATCATGAATATCAGGTTCAGCAATTTCCAGGTCCGTAAAAAGTTTTTTAAAAGCATCCAGGTCGAGTGACTCATTGATGATAAGTGTTGCATCGTTATCTGAATTAACAATGACACGTGTCAATAATTCTTTTGCAGAGTAACTTTTTCCGGCAACCATTGCATCGTCATTGAATGTTTGATTCGGAACTCCTTTTTTTCTTCCCTGGAAAAGAAATTCTTTATTGAGGAGTTTGGGATTCTGCTCACTCATTTTTAAATAAGTGATCAAGGCGGCAATTTTAATTATACTGCCCGGAGCATATTCAGTACTGCTGTTTACAGATGTCCATTCACCTACATTTAATTTTCTTACGTATACAGATGCGTCATTGATTGTTCCGTTTGATTTCATTGTGTTGATTTCAAAACCCAGCGCCCGTTTCAATTCTTTCATATCCGGCGATTCATCCATCACCTCAGTCATCAACAAAGGTTTTGTAAGTTCGTAATCCTGTAACCGGACCTGTTCTATTTTTTTATCGGGGCCCTGAGGAGCAATTCCCTGTTGCATTTCTATTTTAGCAGAAGGTGCTGTATCATACAAGTGATAGATGATCAGTGACAACAATCCTGTAGCAATGAGGAAAATATAAAGTGGAACCTTTTTTACAAGAAAACTTTTCATAAAGAATGATTAACAACAAAAACTTTAGAGGGGGGGATTCAAAAGTCAAAAATGATTCTGTAAACATCTTGTTTGCTGATGAACTTTACAAATAAATCATTTGAGATTTAATAGCACGCAACAAATATGTCACGATCAAATGAATTAATTCGGGATAAATTATGAAATATGTGTTGTAACACATGTTAACACAATGTACCTGAAATGGATAGGAGGAATCAGTTTTTTCCCGGACCGATCCTGTATTTTTCGAGCAAGGTCGGATCTTCAGCTATCTTGTTTCTTACAGCGAACATAACCAGGCCGGCAATGTTTTTGGAATTGGTAATTTCCATGAGTTTGGTTCTGTAACCTTCAATGGATTTTTCTGAGACGTTGATTTTATCTGCTATTTCTTTGGTCGTGAATTCATAGCAAATCAGGAAAAGGACGGCACGCAGCCGGTCGGTAACATCATCAATACTTTGTTTGCTGTCGAGTACAGGTTTGTGAATCAGTCGGTCGAATAAATTTTTTTCAACCTCATCGGCATAATAGTGGCTTCCGCCGAGAATTTTTTTTATAGCAGCCTTTACTTCCCTGGTGTCCGCGCTTTTCAGGAGGTATCCGCGTGCGCCCGCATCAATCATCTGGATAATGTTTTCCCTGTCATCCACGCTTGTAAGCGCTACTACAGGAACCTCAGGAAATCGGATGCTTACTTTTTTAGTCGTTGTAATGCCATCCATTTCAGGCATTTTAATATCCATGAAAACCAGGTCGAATTTTTTTTTCTTCAGGAGTTTCAGGACCTGCTCGCCATTCTCAGCATGCGTAACTGAACTTACCTGTTTAATTTTTTTCAGGATAGATTCAATGCCCATTCTGAAAAGCA
>JBDTTM010000269.1:0-5876 GCA_039930605.1 Bacteroidota bacterium | reverse complement strand
GAAGAAGCATTGGAAAGAATAGACCTTTATGATTATGATGGTATTATTCTCGACATCGGCCTACCTGATGGCAGCGGGTTAAGGGTGATTGAAGAAATGAAAAAGAAAAATCACCAGACGGGAATTTTGATCGTTTCTGCTAAAAACTCACTTGACGACAGGTTGGCGGGATTAAATATCGGCGCCGATGACTATATCATTAAGCCATTCCATATGCCTGAGTTGGTGGCGCGGATAAAATCCGTTTTTCGCAGAAGATCTTTCCAGGGTAAAAAAGAGTTGGTGATGAATGAGCTAAGGGTAATTCCTGATGAGATGATGTTTTTTGTGAACGACAAACAGGTTCCGCTTACCAAAACAGAACACGATCTTTTGATGTTCCTCCTCAGCAACTCTAACAAGGTTCTTACGAAAGAATCTATCGCCGAACACCTTTGGGGTGATCATGCTGATATGGCCGACTCATTTGATTTTATCTATAGCCATATTAAAAATCTCCGCAAAAAAATTATTGATCACGGTGGACGTGATTACGTAAAGTCCGTTTACGGCGTAGGATACAAATTCCATAGTGAATGAAGTTACTCAACGTAACCAACCGCTACTACATCATCATCGCTGTGGCCCTGATGCTTATTGGTTGCGGTTTCCTCACCTATCGACTCCTTTATCTTTTTGACAGGGAGATCACTGAACACATGCTTTATGAAAAGCAGATCATTGATCAGCAGCTTTATGAAGAGAAGCAGCTACAGCACATGAATTTTAAATTCGGTGATCACATTGAAGTGCAGCCGATTGATAAGTTCACCACCTTTCGTGTGCATCTGCGCGATACGGAAATGTTTGATCCTCTCGAAAAAGATGTTGTTGCTTTCAGGATTCTATCTTACGAACAGCAGATCGACAGTACCGGCTACCGGATTAAAATCAGGCGGAGACTTACGGAGAATGAAGACGTAATGTATGGAGTACTTGTTGCTGTTGCATTGATCAGCTTCAACATGGTACTGTCTTTTTATTTTCTCAACCGGTGGTTCTCCATAAAAATTTGGGCGCCATTTTACGCAGCATTAAAACTCCTCAAGAATTTTGATTTGAGGAAAGAAGGAAAGCCGCAATTCAGAACAAGTGCAATAGAAGAGTTCAACAGGATGAATGAGGAGTTGCGCAAGCTTACCGACAAAGTCTCCAGTGATTACAGAAACCTGAAAGAGTTTACCGAGAATATGTCGCATGAAACGCAGACACCTCTTGCCATTATTCATTCGCGGCTAGACGTGCTCATGCAGTCGGAGAATTTGAATGAGCAGCAACAGGAACAAATCCGCACAACGCTCGATGCTGTAAACCGCCTGTCGAAGATGAACAAAGGTCTTACGTTACTTGCAAAGATTGACAACAACCAGTTTGCTGATGAGCATGATATCAACCTTGCCAACGTAATCGAAAAGCACCTTTCGCAACTGGATATTTTCATTGAAGGAAAAGGAATCCGCGTGATCAAAGATCTCAACTCAAGGGTGCATGTCCGGTTAAACCCTCAACTGGTCGACATTTTACTGACCAATTTGCTGAGTAATGCAATTAAGTACAATGAAGAACACGGTATGCTGAAAATCACCCTCGACAATAAAGGATTTGTTATCTCCAATACAGGTGACGCACCCAGCCTTTCTTCAGAACAGATTTTTGAACGCTTTAAACGCGGTGAAGACAAAATTGACTCTACCGGACTGGGGATGGCAATCGTGAAAAAGATATGTGACTATTCTTCCTGCGAAATTTCGCACAATTATTTCGAACCAATGCACGTCTTTACAGTCTCGATCAACCCCTCCAAAGTAAAAGTTACCTGAGCATTTCGACCTTGTTTTCAGACTCTTTTAAGGTTTAATATTAAGTACTTACAAACGGCTTGCTTTGGGCGGGATTATGTCCTACTTTTGAACGCTTAAATAAGCAGCCGCAATTGGCGCTTTAAAATAAACTCAAATGTTTCTTCAAATTATTCTAGGGATTTTAGGTGGCCAGGAAGTAATCATTATTGCCCTGATTCTTCTTTTACTTTTTGGTGGCAGAAAAATTCCTGAGCTCATGAAAGGATTGGGCAAAGGCATTCGGGAATTTAAAGATGCCAGCAAGGGTGAGGAAAACGAAAAAGCTGAGGAAAAGAAGTAATGAGACTTTGCTTTTGAAGTGCAAAGCATGAACTAAAAACGTTAGCCGGATTATCCCGTTTTTTCCTGGATCTTTGAGTTTATTACCGTTGATTTTGTTGTGAAAAGACGTCCTTAATTAATAATTAATGGGATGCAATTTTTTGATTGTAGCATTCCAACTTCACCTTCATTTTGAACTTCGTATCCGTATAATTTCCCTAACAGGAATGGTTTCCCGCACCGGCTCAAGCGCACTTTGATCTTCTGAATGCATGTGCTGCAAAAGCCTCCTGCCTTTCTGAACATTCACAAAGAACACTTCACCGACAGGGTCATTAGACATGCGGTCTGAGTTGTCCAGGAAAAGCCAGCCAACTTTACGCTTGTTGTTACGCAGGTATAGCGTGGCAATTTTGTTCAGGTGCGGAGTAATTTCTTCAAAATTCATAAGTGTATTGTTTATACATACCGTTAGTTAAGTTCAATTTATTGCATGAAGTCATAAATACCCAGGACAAGTTTTTCTTCCAGTATCTCTTCTGCCTCATTTGATTTTTTGCTCCCATCTATTGTGGCTGTTACATCTATGCGCGTACACATCTTATCCATGCTCGAAATCTGGAACAGCACGTGTTGTTTTTGTGAAAACCATTTGCCGTTACGGTAGGCGAGCACAATGATTTCATGCATGTCGATTTCTTCAATTTCATACCCTTGCTTCTTCAGCAATCCCTTTAGAAGTTGGATAACTTCATTTACGGAGCAATTCAATAAAGCGGTTTCCATAGCCATAACTATCGTGTTAGTAATGATTAATAGAAGCCAGGAAATAATTCCAGGGGGATAACGACTGCTACAGGTTGGTTAATCTGCAGAGTAACCGGAGAAATTCATGACTCCGGTTGTCGAGGTTGGTTGGTTCGTCTGTAAGACAATGCGAACATACACCAACTTCAGGCGATTGATTTTAATTTTCTGTAAACGAAGAATTAGTGAATATGAACGTTATGTTTACTTGGGTAAAAAGTGAGAACCGTGATAAAGGAAGCTTTTCTCTATACCAATGAATGATATTAGGTGGCAAAAAAGGTTAAAAATGGGCCATATGTAAGAAATGAGATTGCATTAAGTCAACCTCATTGCGAAATCATCGTTAATTCTAGGAAAAACCAAACAAGTTGCTATTTTTGCGGTCACACGAAAAAAACGCATATGTAGATTGTCAAAATCAAAGAAATAAACGGATGAAAATATCCCTTCGCAATATCGGAAAGGCATCTTTACCAGGAGTAATGATGCTTTTGTTTTCTACTGGCTTTGCTCAGCAAACGACCGTTGAAACACCTGCTCCTGCCGTGAGTTATGATCCCATTGCTGCCACATTGGACAGCCTTGTGAACCAGAACTACATACAGCGGCTAAGTTTTGCAAGCCAGGGAACCCAGCAGAATAATTTTCAGCCATACGAAGTTCCTTCCTATTCTGACGAAGTCTATACCCAACGTATTTCCAAAATACAGAGCCCGATGGCCCTGGTTTACAACCAACAGGTTCGTGAGTATATAGATATGTATGCGCTCCGCAAACGCGGACTCACTGAACGCGTGATGGGATTGGCCCAGCTCTACTTTCCACTGTTTGAACAAACCCTTGATCAGAATGAACTTCCGCTTGAGTTCAAATACCTCAGTATCGTTGAATCAGCATTGAACCCGGTTGCGAAATCAAGAGTGGGTGCAACTGGCTTGTGGCAGTTCATGCTGCAGACCGGCAAACTTTACAACCTGAAAGTAAACTCTTATGTTGATGAACGCAGGGATCCTGTAAAAAGCACACAGGCAGCTTGCGATTATTTCAAAAACATGTATGCCATTTACCACGATTGGCTTTTGGTAATTGCATCTTATAACTGCGGAGCCGGAAATGTAAATAAGGCAATTGCACGCAGTGGCGGTAAAACAAATTTCTGGGAGATCAGCAAATACCTGCCAAAGGAAACACGCGGTTATGTGCCTGCATTTATTGCGGTCACCTACCTGATGAACTATTCTACTGATCACAACCTGAATGCAGTTCCTCCTGTCATTTCTTTTTATGAAGCGGATACAGTGCTCGTTGACCAGCAGGTGTCATTGCGCGATGTAGCTGAAGTTATTGATGTGCCATTGGATTTACTCACGTATCTGAATCCATTGTACAAGCGTGGTATCATTCCAGAATCAGATGAGTTGCAGGTATTGCGTTTGCCAACGAATAAAATCAATACCTACATCGCAAACATTGATAAATTATTTGCGCCTGATACCCAATCCGATTTTACAGCGGGAACAGAACATACGCTTGCAGATTATATTACCAAGCAGGTAAAGAAATACCATATCGTAAAACGTGGCGAGCAGCTTTATTCGATTGCTGACAAATACAATTGCACAATTAAAGACATCAAACGCTGGAATAAATTCAACGGAACAAAAGTTTACAAAGGTCAGCGATTGCTCGTGTATGTTTCTGTGAAAGAAAAAGCACAGCTAGGAACGGCCGTGAAAAAAACGGATGCACAAGGGGAATTAAAACCCGGTGATTCTAATTCTGTGACTGCAGCGAAGAAGAAAACAACTCCTGTAAAACAAAAAACTATTGTCAATAATCCGGACAGCAGCAAGTATACCTGGCATGTCGTCCAGAAGGGCGATACACTTTACAGTATTGCAAAACTCTATGACGGAACCATTGATGAGATTAAGTCTCTGAACAAACTCAATACCAACCAGCTGATGCCGGGCACCAAACTTCGGGTAAAGATAAGCGGGTAATTTTTCTGTTGCCTTGGGATTATATCTCAACCTAATTTTTCAATTCTTCATCCTTACTTTTCTCTTTGATAGAGTTACTACTTAGAAAAGAGGCTTTCTATTTTTCTTTTTGTGAAGCAATTCTCAGTGGGAGAAAAAACCACTAGACGGTAGTGGGTCAGTTTGAAATTAATTATTCAAATAGTGAATGAAATTGTTGCCACCAATCCCGATCTGTCGGGACCGAAGACACAAAGAAATTATTAAAATCTCTGTGCCATTGTGTCTTAGTGGCAATTCTGCATCTTATAAACCAAACTGTACCACTTCCCACTAGACACATAGCACATAGAATTCCAAATGTTTTTTAAATTTTAAAACGACTTCAGTTGAAATGGCTTTCTATGTTATCTATGTGTTCCCGGCGGTTACTCAATTATGAATTCCATTTGCCAACAAATTCCTTGTCGCCCAAATCGGCAGTTAAGATGAAACTGTCAGCCAGCAATTACAAAAGAACTCAACATCAAATTTGCACATCTGCACATTGGAATTATTGGCTGTTTTAATATGCGCGTTCATTAATCCCCTGCACATAATTTACAAAAGCCCTGCTCACGACCTTATTTCCTCCCGGGGTAGGGTAGTTGCCACTGAAATACCAATCGCCGCGGTGGTTTGGACAGGCACTATGCAGGTCTTCAATTTTCTGGAAAATGATTTGCAATTCTGACTTACAACCTTCGGGTTTTACAAGTTGCGCAATCTTCGCTGAGATTTGTTCAGCACTGAAAGGCTGGTAGATCATGCGCACATGATTTTTCATGGTGCTTGTAGGATCATTGGATTCCAATTGTTCTTTGCAGCGTTCAAAAACTTCCTCGATCACGTGCTCCATGTTATTTTCTTCCAGCAATTGAAT
>JBDTTM010000268.1:0-5877 GCA_039930605.1 Bacteroidota bacterium | reverse complement strand
TGTGTTGCAGATTATAAAATGTGGCAGGATCAGTGTTTCCACCTGACTGAAAAATACCTTAGCTTTTTGGGAAACTATTATGCTGAAGACATTAACTATGTTGCCAAAATTAAAAAGATGGCGCGTTAATTCTCCGGCTTATCCCCAGCGCAGGAAGGCATAAATGCAGCCAAACAAAATGGTGATATATAGAAATGCAACTGTTGAAGCGCCGGTTTCACCAAGATATGTGTACCAGATTCCTTTAGACTTTTCGTGATGCGCTGAATCCTGAGAATGTTCCATGATGTTATTTTTTGTGTTGCAAATATAAGAAGCGTACGGATTCTATAAAATTTTGTTCAATTATTTTTCAGCAAGTCCATGGGAATTAAATCCAGTCAATTCCCTTGCATAGGAATTGTTGTGTTTTTGATTCTTCGCTGCCGGCTTCCGGACTGAAATTATACTTCCAGGCAGCCATTGGCGGCAGGCTCATCAGGATCGATTCTGTACGTCCCTCAGTCTCAAGTCCAAACCTTGTTCCACGGTCATAAACCAGGTTAAATTCAGCATAGCGGCCTCTGCGGATCAATTGCCATTGTTTTTCACGTTCGCCATATTCCCGGGACTTATTCCTGTTAACCAATTCTGCATATATCGGAATGAAGGATTCACCGATCGCTTGTGTAAATGCGAAAAGCCGTTCAATGGAAAATTCTTCATCAGCTTCAAGACGGTCATAAAAAATGCCACCGGCACCGCGTGTTTCATTCCTATGCCTGATAAAAAAATATTCATCTGCCCAGGATTTAAACTTCGGATAAAGGGTCGTTCCCGATTCATCACAGACCGATTTCAAATGACGGTGAAAAAACCGGACGTCTTCTTCAACAATATAAATGGGCGTCAGGTCAATTCCACCACCAAACCAACAGGTATTGTTATTCAGTTCCATGTAACGGATGTTCATGTGGATGATCGGTACCATCGGACTTTGGGGATGCATCACGATGGAAACACCTGTAGCATAAAATGTATTCGGAGAGGATTCATTTTTCTGCATCACAAAATCAGGCGCTTCTCCATGTACTTCAGAGAAATTCACGCCTCCTTTTTCAAAAATGTTTCCCTCCTCTATAATCCTTGATTTACCACCGCCGCCACCCGGGCGCTCCCAAATATCTTCTTTGAATTTCGCCTTGCCGTCAATTTCTTCAAGTGCTTTGCAGATTGAATCTTGTATCAACCCGAATGCAATAGCAATCTCATTTTTGGAAATCATACCAATGCTGAATATATTACTTCACATCTACAAGCTTATAGCCTTCGTAGCGGACCATGTGTATATATTGGTTCTCATTCAAACCATTTACAGATTTGAAATGGTATGTAGAAAATAATCCTTTTTGCTCAGGAATTATTCCGGAATTCAACGATTCGTTTTGTGCATTTTTTCCAGCCAACATCATGGCATCATATCCCTGGTAAGCCGCTTCAGCCGGTTCTGTCATGTATTCGTTACGGAAAAATTTCCTGAAACCAATTGCCACTGCTGATTCATCATCGAGGTCTGTTGTAGTGAATAAGTGTGTATGCAGGTTTTCCATCACGCCAGGATCAATACTTCCGAAATATTGCCATGTCGGAATCCCAATCAATGTCACCTTGTAAACATCTGTTGTATCGTTCAGTTTGGTAACTATATTATTAACAAAATCCTCGTTGGATGATGGAATGAAAATTAAATTATTACCGGCTTTTACCATTGATGAAAGCAGAAAAATAAATTCCCCCTTTGAGTAATCAATATTTTTACATTTCAGTTCTGCATTGTCATTCCATCCGTTGACAAAAGCAATTGCCCTGTCATTTTCCTTCGATACGCCTGATTTAACAACAAGGGCATTTGAATTTTTAAATTTCTCAGCGCACAATTTTCCAGCTTCATAACATTGTGTAACTGAACTGGGTGACAATGCATACGCCTTTGAATTATTTTTCATCACTTCTGATGAATTCAGTGATGGCGTCAGCAAGACAACTTTATTCAGAAGTGAAAACTGGTTCAATCTTTTCAAAACATTTTGGTTCCCCGTGGCAATGATGAAATCCAGTTCCTTCAGATGAGGATCTTTCAATAACAATCCAACATGCGCAGAGTCATTCTCAGTATCGAAAAGTCTTAGGTAAACCTTGAAATTTCCTGAAGCCAGGGAATCTACTGCATGCATAGCGCCTTCATAAAATTCAAGCTGTGACAGCGACTCCTCATCCAAACCGGTGTGCATCGAATCTCCATACAGCGAATCCGGAATAAATCCTTTCCACGTATTCACAGGCAGCATCAGGCCCACTTTAATTTCTTTTTTTGAAATTTTCTTTTCTTCAGGCTTCTTTTCTGCATCTGCCATCTTTGCAGCAGCTAAGGCCGGAATCAGGAGCTGCATCTTTGTTTTCAGTCCGTCTTTTAAATCAGGATTATTTTTCTTCAGTTCTTCCTCTGAAACAGCAAAGCGTTTTGTGATGGAATAAATAGTTTCACCCTTCTCAACTTTGTACACATAATACTTGACGCCTTTTATCCACTGTACCTGTGCCGTATCTTTTTTATTCAGCTCAGCACGTTGCGCATCTGTGCTTATCACACAGAATGAAAATAACAGCAGCAGAAAAAATTGATTTAATTTTATCATTCGTTCTTTATACTTATTCCCATTCAATGGTTGCGGGTGGTTTGGAACTGATATCATAAACAACCCTGTTGACGCCTTTCACCTTTCGGATAATCTGGTTTGAAACATCAGCAAGAAACTCATACGGTAAATGACACCAGTCGGCGGTCATGCCGTCAACAGAAGTTACCGCACGGAGACAAACGACATTTTCGTAGGTGCGTTCATCGCCCATCACACCAACGCTTTGTACAGGAAGTAATATCGCTCCTGCCTGCCACACATTCTGGTATTGATTTTTTTCTTTCAATGCTTCTATAAAAATATCGTCTGCTTCCTGGAGTTTAGCAACTTTCTCAGGCGTAATTTCTCCAAGTATCCTGATTGCAAGACCCGGTCCCGGAAACGGATGCCGGTTTAAAATATTCGGATCAATGCCTAATTGCTTTCCCACACTCCTAACTTCATCTTTGAATAGTGATCTGAACGGCTCCACAATTTTCAGTTTCATGGTCTCAGGAAGTCCGCCGACATTGTGATGTGACTTTATAGTTGCCGAAGGCCCCTTCACTGAAACCGATTCGATTACATCAGGATAAATCGTTCCCTGAGCAAGCCATTTTACATTTTGAATCAGGTGAGATTCCAGGTCAAAAATATCGATGAAGGTCTTCCCTATCGCTTTTCGTTTTTGCTCCGGATCACTAAGCCCGTTCAAGGCGGTATAAAAAGCATCCTTGGCATTTACACCTTTTACATTCAGTCCAAGATGTTGATATGAATCCAATACTTTTTCAAATTCATTTTTCCTGAGAAGTCCATTGTCAACGAATATGCAATGTAGGTTTTTTCCAATCGCCTGGTGCAGCAATACAGCAGCAACTGATGAATCTACTCCTCCTGAAAGTCCAAGTACAACCTGGTCCTCTTTCAACTGGGTTTTTAATTGCTGTATTGTTTCCTCCACAAATGCTGCAGGTGTCCAATCGCCTTTGCATCCGCAGATATCAATTACGAAATTCTGCAATAACTTTTTTCCATCCGTTGAATGTGTTACCTCCGGGTGAAACTGTATGCCGAATGTCTTTTCGTTCCTTATTTGAAATGCAGCTACCCGAACATCTCCGGTGCTGGCAACGACTTCAAAATCTTCGGGTACTTTTGAAATTGTATCACCATGACTCATCCAGACTGTAGAGTCAACCGGGATGTTTTTAAACAAGTCGGAATGATCATCGATCATTTTCAGATTGGCCCTGCCGTATTCGCGTATTTTTGAGGGAATCACCTCTCCCCCACTGCTTAAAGCCAGCAATTGTGCCCCATAGCAATCACCCAGCACAGGGAATTTTTTCCTGATTTTGTCAAAAGCGATAGAAGGGGCATTTGTCTCGCGGACTGATGACGGGCTGCCGCTGAGGATGACCCCTTTTACAGATGGATGAATTTCAGGTAAATGATTGAAAGGATGAATCTCACAGTACACATTCAACTCACGAACCCTCCGGGCAATCAATTGTGTAAACTGAGAACCAAAATCAATGATCAGGATGGATTCATGCATGTCGCGAAAATACAATTTAGGAAGTGAGGTTGGAGGGTTGGGAGGAAAAAATGTTGGGCAGGCTTATACTGATAAGATCGCTAATGTTTTTAGGTAATTTCTATCTGAGACCAAATAGTATGTAAGTCCGATTTAATGTCACATGTTACTAATAAATATTTTCCTTATTTGATCTCGACATCTTAAAAAATAAATACCATCGAAAATTGAGCCAGTGGAAAAATTAAATTCATTTGAACCTACAACTAATTGAATATTTTGCTCCCAAATATGTCTACCAGAAACATCAAATAGTTGAAATTGGGAGGCAGTGACTTTTGGAGAAAATAATTTGATTTGCAGGTTTGAATGATCGGAATAAGCAATAAATCCGTCTGATGAATTAAAGGGAAACGATAAATTATCCAACAATGGGCTTAGTTTCCCAATCCACATATCAAACCATCCATGATTACCATTTACGTCTCCATCATTAGATCTGGAGGTACCAGAGAAAATTAAACTTTCATCGTTTAGTATTTTTAAATCAAAAGCTTGCTCAATATCACTACCCCCATAACACTGTTGCCATTGTACATCTCCGTTCCGATCCAATTTAACCAACCACACATCAGAAGAGTTTGAGTGATTGTTTGTAACGTCACTATCATTGGAATAAGTGTAACAAAGTGCTAAGAATGAACTGTCACTTAATTCTAACAAGGAATAATTATAATCTAAAGTACTCCCACCAATGCAAGACTGCCATTGAAGACTCCCCAAGCTATCCAATTTTAGAATCCATGCATCATCCATTCCATTATTTCCTGATACATCAAAGTCGTATGAACTAGCTGTGCCTCCAATTAAGTAACCATGATCTAACGTGCAGATTACACTATAGCCCTTTTCATCTACACTTCCTCCAAAACATTTTTGCCACATTATTGCTCCTGATGAATTCGTTTTTACAATCCAGAGATCTGCTGAACCATGGTATCCGAATACATCACCATCAGATGAACCTGTTTCACCTACAAAAATATAACCTGAATCTTCTGTAACTGCAACAGTATTCCAAACTTCAGAAAAAGTACCTCCATAACAATGAGACC
Organism: Bacteroidota bacterium; assembly: GCA_039930605.1. GTDB lineage: Bacteria > Bacteroidota > Bacteroidia > AKYH767-A > 2013-40CM-41-45 > JAPLDB01. The sequence goes on along the minus strand of JBDTTM010000268.1, from coordinate 565 downwards.
AAACAATATTTCCCGCTGTATCTAGCTTCACAGCCCAAGCATCAGAACAAAGATTGCATCCAGCATTTTGGTGACTGCCGGTTACATCAAAATCGTTTGAATAAGCTGTACCAACAATTAGAAAGCAAGAGTCTGGAGTAAAAATAGCTTTATAACCTAAATCATCTCTGGAACCACCTAAGCATCTTTGCCAAATTACATTCCCTAAACTATCGCATCTAATTGCGGAAATGTCTGCGTCAAGACCATGTCGTCCTGAAACATCCCCATCGTCTGAACCGGTCCATCCCAAAAGTAGAAACCCTTTATTTGTTGATGTTGTAATAGAATATAGATCATCTTCATTAGTTCCACCATAGCATTTCTGCCAAATTTTATTTCCACTACTATCAATTCGGATAATCCAAAAATCTACATCTAATGAGTGGTTACCAATGACATCGCCATCATTGGAAGTGGTATTACCTCCAATCAAATAGCCATAGTCAGAAGTCATCAGAATGGAACGTCCATCTTCAAAACCTGACCCACCAAAACATTTCTGCCATTCAATTATTGGCGCCTG
>JBDTTM010000267.1:0-5889 GCA_039930605.1 Bacteroidota bacterium | reverse complement strand
CGATGGATTCGATTGGAAATTCTTTTGTGGAACTTTTTGATTTCGACAATGCAACAGGCGTCGTGAGCAACGGAATTTCGTTGCCACATGATCACCTGGTTTATGGATTGGAGTTCTCACCCAGTAGCCAGTACCTTTATACTGTTGATCATAACAATTCTGCTTCAATTATTTACAAACAGGTTTCGCAATTTGATGTCACCCTCGGAAATGCTGCTGCAATCAATGCTTCAAAGGTGATTGTCGGGATCATCTGGAATTCAACTACCTTTTTCAATGGCGCTGCACAACTCGGGCCTGACGGAAAAATTTACATTGTTCCTACAGACAAAGATTCATTGTGTGTTATCAATGATCCCAACAATGCAGGACTGACTTGTAACCTAGTGGTTCCCGGTTTGTATATTCAAAATCAAAATGATCACGGACTTCCCAACAGGGTGGTTGCGGTAACAAATCCGTGTACACCAAATGCATTGTTCTTCGGAAACAATCATATCTGTCCGGGCACATGTACTTCATTCAACAATCTCTCAACCGGATCAACTTCCTATCAATGGATTTTCACCGGAGCCAATCCTTCGACGAGCACAGATGTTAGTCCCTCAAACATCTGCTACAGCAACCCGGGAACTTATAGTGTCTCACTCATCGCTATGAATACAAGTGGCAGTGATACGCTCACACTCAATAATTTTATTACGGTCTATCCTTTTCCTCCTGCGCAGGGAATTTCACAGAGTGGAGATACACTATTCGCCATTCCCGGTGCCGTTTCTTATCAATGGTATTTCAATGGTGATACGATTGCCGGGGCTACTGACTACTTCTATCTTGCATTGGAAGGAGGGGATTATAATGTCGTTGCAACCGATGCGAATGACTGCGAAGTTGAAGCTGCAATATTTGATGTAGTAGCTGAAATCCAGTTGGCAATAGGCAATTGGCAATTGGCGATATATCCAAATCCTGTTGTGGATAATTTAAGGATCAGATGTGCACCTGGCAATAGCAATTGGTTAGAGCTGAAATCAATTTCAATATGCAATATATTAGGAGAGCGCGTTTTGGCTATTTGCTTGCCAACTGCATACTACCCTCCGATAGCTATCGGGATGCCTATTGATTTAGACTGCAGACTTCTTCCACCCGGCATTTATTTTCTCAAGGTAACTTCCAGGAATAATGAAACCCAGACGTTCAAATTCAGTATTCAACGGTAAGATATCAATTTCTTTTTTCAGTAATTATGCAATCAGTACTCATGTCATTAATTTCTAACCACTGACTCCGCGATATTTCAGCCAACGATTGCGCAAAGCATTTCTTCTAACAGGAGGCGTGGTTATTATTGTCTTTTCCATTTTCAGTTTTTTACCTGCAGATCCTGCAAATCAAATGTTGGGACAAAGAGCAGACAGCATTTCTGCCGGCTTTATCAATCATGATTTCGCTCTTGACCAGCCTGCATCTATTCGGTTTCTCATTTACATAAATGATTTAATGCCGTTGTCGGTTTACAATAGAAAAGTAAAAGAGAGTCCGATTTACCTTGATCCGGCCAAGTACAAGAAAGCCTTTAAAATGTTTTACTTCGGCGCCAATAAGGCAATTGTATTCAAGCCACCTTACCTGAGAAGATCTTTTCACAGCAAGGAGGACGTATATGAAATGCTGAAGGCACGTTTCAATGACTCAGGAATTCTGGTCGTTGCAGCTGCATTTCTTGCAATTATCATCGGCGTTTTCCTGGGCATCTTCTCTGCAATAAACAGGAATTCCTGGATTGGAAAGACCATCTCTTCGTTGTCTTTTATTGGATTATCCCTGCCTGTTTTCTTCATCGGCATATTGGCAGCCTGGATTTTTGGTTTTGTGTTGCATCGCTTTACCGGCCTGAATATGACAGGTGGTCTCTACAGCATCGATCCTTTCGAGGGAGAATACATCAACTGGAAAAATCTCGTTCTTCCTGCAATTGTCCTTTCGCTGCGGCCAATGGCGTTGATTATTCAACAGACTCGAAAACAATTTTTCGACGTCATGAGCCAGCCATACATCATCACTGCAAAAGCAAAAGGAGTACGACGGTCAATGATCATCTTTAACCATGCCTGGTTAAATACAACTGCACCATTGCTGGTTCATTCATACAAGTGGATCGGTTCACTGCTAGCCGGATTACTATTCATTGAATATATTTTCGGGTGGAATGGGATCGGAAAACTGGCGGTGAATGCGATTGGCAATTCAGACTTGCCGGTGATGATGGGAATTGTGTTATTTGTTTCGGTAACTTATATCATTATCCGTACGATTGCAGAATTAATTTACAGCACGCTGGATCCGCGTATTGATGGACGATAAAATTATGAGAACTAAAATAATTGCAGGCAACTGGAAAATGAATCTCGATTATGCACAGGCCATGGCATTGATTGATGGCATCATGCAAATGACCGATGACAATATGCAGACACGAATTGTAATTGCACCGCCTTTTGCATACCTCACCCAGATTGAGATGCAGTGTAAGCTGCGCACCAATATTTTTATCGCGGCACAGAACTGCGCGGATAAAACAAGCGGTGCATATACCGGTGAAGTTTCAGCATCGATGCTCCGCAGTATCGGCGTGGAATCTGTCATCATCGGGCATTCGGAACGAAGAACGATTTTTAATGAAAACGATGAATTGATTGCTGAAAAAATAAAGCGCGCTGTGGAAAATGACTTGCAGCCTGTTTTTTGCTGCGGAGAATCCCTGGAAGAGAGGAATGCAAATTCACATTTCGACGTTGTGAGAAACCAGCTTTCCAAAGGTGTCTTCCACCTGAATCCACTTCAAACGGCTGACATTATCATTGCTTATGAACCTGTCTGGGCAATCGGTACAGGCATCAACGCATCCTCATCGCAGGTGCAGGAAATGCATTTATTTATCCGCAACCTGGTGAAAGAAAAACACGGCTCAAGTGTGTCAGAAAAAATCAGGATACTGTATGGTGGAAGTGTCAATGCAAGGAACGCTTCAGAGCTTTTTCGCTGTCCTGATGTTGACGGTGCATTGGTTGGAGGTGCATCATTGAAACCGGAGGAGTTTTCTGCTATCGTCCGGTCAATGGAAGATGTTTCCAGTTAAGCCAGGTACCGTTCTTTTATTATTGCCATGTGATGCTGCGCATGCACAAAAATCATATACAGGTTAGCACGAACGGAAATTTCATTTTCGTTTGCTATTCCGGCCAGGTCGATCATTTCAGGACTGAAATTCTCAATCAAGGTAATGGTCGCTTCCCGCACGGTCCTCAATTCCTCTGCAATATTTTTAAGCGAACGTGATCTGTAATTGGATGCAGTCATGTAGGTGTTCTCGTCAAACCCCGGCAACGGCGTCCTGTCTTTTCTAGCTATACGCAATGAGCGGTAACTCATAATGCGTTCGGTGTCGCAAACATGTCCGACAACTTCTTTCAGCATCCATTTGCCAGGTGCGTAAGCAATTGTTGCTTTGTCTTCAGGAATAGAAGCTAAGAATTGGGCCATTTCTCCTTTTTGATTTTTTATCAGGTGAAGTAAATCATCGCCCGGATTTACATACTTCAGGTAGCTTTGATAATAAGTCGATAATTCAGACGTCTTTGGAACTTCAATCATAATTACTTCCGCATTTACAAAAATTAATTTCCGGCAATCTTCATTTTCTCAAAAGTATTGTCCTGCAATGCATCAACCGCCTTCTTCATTGCATTGTTCCTTTCATTATAAACCTGTATCGCACCATCCACATTCCATAAATTCTGAGCAATGATTGCTTTCATATTTAGTTTGATCAGATCAGTTGACAATTTCAAACCCACGCTGTCTTTTTTCACCTTCAACTTTTCTGCGTTGGCGAGAAAATCATTCATGAATTTCTCTGTAATAACAAATTTGGTTTTAAAATCAGTAATGGTCGGATAATCCCTTTTCAGGTCATTCCTGTTGTTGTCAACATAAGTGAGTAAAAAATCATTGAAAGCATTTTGTCTTCGCAGGTCAGTGAAAAAAGCACTGAACTCAGTTGTATCAAGTGGCACAAAGAGATCAGGCATGATGCCGCCACCACCGCGTACAAGTCGTTTGTTGTTGGTGAAATATTTTGTAGAGTCGCTGAAATGGATGCTGTCAGGATTTGTAAGCTCTCCGTTTTTAATCCGGTTTGCAAAATCCATATCATAATCTTCCTCGTCTCCAAGCTCATAAGGTTTCTGGATGCAGCGACCTGAAGGCGTGTAATAATGTGCAACTGTTAATCGGATGGCTGAACCATCAGGAAGTTGAATCGGTTTTTGCACCAATCCTTTTCCGAAAGAACGCCTGCCGATAATCAACCCACGATCCCAATCCTGTACTGCACCGGAAACTATTTCACTTGCAGAAGCAGAGCTTTCATTGATAAGTACAGCCAGTTTTCCTTTTTCCCATCCTCCGTTGGTAGTGGCATTGTAATCTTCACTTTGTGTGGTGCGTCCGCGGGTGAAAACAATTTTTTTACCATCTGATAAAAATTCATCACCGAGTTCTACTGCCCGGTTTAAATAGCCACCGCCATTGTCCTGCAGATCCAGAATCAGTGATTCCATTCCCTGTCCCTTCAGTTTGGCAAGAGCGACCTTAAATTCCTCCACGGTATTATCAGCAAAACGGCTGATTTTGATATATCCGATCTTGGGAGTTGCCATATAAGAAGCGTCAACGCTGAAAAGCGGAATCTGGTCGCGGGTGATTGTATAGTCTATGAGTTCCGGATTGCCCCGGCGTGAGATCCCAACGGTAACCTTCGTTCCCTTGTTGCCGCGAAGTAGTTTCAATACATCAGGATTTGTGATTTTAACTCCTGCTTTTACAACTCCGTCAATTTTTACAATGCGGTCTCCCTGGCGGATGCCCAGTTTTTCGCTCGGCCCTCCCGGAATCGTTTGCGTAACCATAATCGTATCTTCGAGAATATTGAACTGGATACCTACGCCTTCAAACTTACCGACAAGAGGCTCATTCATCTCCCGCATTTCATCTACAGGAATATAAACAGAATGCGGATCGAGGTCCTTTACCATGGCCCGGATGGCATCATCGGTAATCTTTTTCTCATTGATCGTATCCACATAGGCATACTTGATAGCCTGCAATGCATACTCTATTTTGTTGGGTTGGGCGTAGGGCTGGGAAAAAGCCAATGCAGCGCAGAACAAAAGACTTAATGAAACTGAAATTTTTAAATGCTTTATCATAATTATTTTTTTTGCAAATCCGCTGTTTTACGAATCCGGCTGAACGAAATGCAAAATTACGGAAAAGAAAAGATGGGAAAGATGAATTAAGAAGTCGTTAACAGAATTTTATTCATCCTCATCAACAGGTATCGAATCGCATGGGACAACCATTTCATGGGCTATTCCTTTTAGTTCGACATTCACTGCTGTCAGGTCTTCCAGCAGTGGCTTTGCACTGCGAGACCTGACAGAACTATAAAGTTCTATTTTGTTACAGAAATTATTTCCAGGCAATGTATTTTGAACCTGATAATTATCGAATCCCAAAAGCTACTCTTCAAAGATAATCTATCTATTCACTGCTGTCAGGTCTTCCAGCAGTGGCTTTGCACTGCGAGACCTGGTAAATACGATTCCTGTCGGGTCTCACCCCACGAAGCCTTCGTTCGAAGACCCGACAGCAGTGAATGATGAATTAAGAAGTCGTTAACAGAATTTTATTCATCCTCATCAACAGGAATCGAATCAGTCGGGACCACCATTTCATGGGCTATTCCTTTCAATTCGACATTGGGAATGATTCACTGCTGTCAGGTCTTCCAGCAGTGGCTTTGCACTGCGAGACCTGACAGAA
>JBDTTM010000266.1:0-5892 GCA_039930605.1 Bacteroidota bacterium | reverse complement strand
AAGAGGAGAATAGGTGTTTATTTTCTTCATTGGTAAAATCAAATACCTTAACATTTGCGCGATTATTTACAATGTGATCGACAATGTATTTCTTGAGCATCACCGGCTCAATCTTCTTGCCGGCCAGCTCAAGAGAATCGAACAATCGTTGTACGTTTTTCTTGAAGCTCCTTAAATCTTCATTTAATTTTTTCGCCTTCGGATAACCAGTTATAATTTTCTTATTTTCATTATCCCAGAACTCGCTTGGCACCGTTATGCCGGTGCTGACGATAGCTTGCTTGTAGGCCCGCTTGGGTTCATTCCATTCTTCAGTAGTATGGAATGCATCTAGATTAACGATAATCTTTTCCTCCTCACCAGTGTTTGAATTAAGTTCCCTGATGTAATGTTCGGCGTGACGCACTGAGCAGGCGCAGAGAATCAGACTTAATGGTCCATTCTTTCTTTCCTTCAGGTTAATTGATATCTTTTGCATGGTAATTTATTTCATGCAAGATACACAAAAGGTTCTAAATATCGGCTGATAGGTTCCAAATGGATATAAAAATGCCTCGAATTCATACGAAAACGAGGCATTTTTTACTACTGTGTCCCCGGAGGGATTCGAACCCACGGCCCAATGATTAAGAGTCATTTGCTCTACCAACTGAGCTACGGAGACATTTTCAAAAAGGGCTGCAAATATATTGGAATCTTTAGATATGGAAAGGAAGGATGTAGTTTTTCTTTGATTTCAATAGGTCGTGTATACAGTTAAAGCCCTTGCATCATCCTCATATATGTTTGTATTTTCGCCAGCCTTTCCAGTCTGCCGCTAGCGGATTGACATAATTAAACTATGATGAAATCACTTTCTCTCCTGATCCTTTTTCAGTTTATTTTAATTGCCTCTTCCTTCGCCCAACATGACGGAGTTACCAGGACAACTGCCGGTGCAACCCACGTGTGGGACGGAAAAATATCCGGGAAGATCATCGAAAACGATTCCCGGGCACCTATTGAATTTGCAAGCATTGGTCTTTACCATTCAGGCATTGAAGTGCCTATGGACGGTACAGTTACCGATGAACAGGGGTCTTTCAAGTTTAAGAATCTGAAACCGGGAATGTACATGGTTGAAGTTACCTTTCTCGGTTTTGAAACAAAGACGATTGATTCTTTGAACGTAACGGAGAAAAAAACATCAGTATCTGTCGGAACGGTATTACTATCTCCGAAAAACAGGGTGTTGAATGAAGCAACGGTAGAAGGTGAAAAAAATCTGGTCGAAATGAAAATTGACAAGCTCGTATATAACGCCAGCAAGGACCTCACGTCCAAAGGCGGCAATGCAGGCGATGTATTGCGCAAGGTTCCGATGGTTACCGTAGATCTTGACGGACATGTGATGCTCCAGGGAACTCAGAATGTAAAAATCCTGATCAACAACAAGCCCTCATCCATACTGGCCGGATCTTTAGACGTTGCATTGAAGCTGATCCCGGCAGATCAAATCGATAGAGTGGAAGTCATTACAAGTCCTTCTGCCAAATACGATGCAGAAGGGACAGGTGGCATCATAAACATCATCACAAAAAAGAAAAATATGGCAGGTACAAACGGATCTGTCAATATCGGTGCAGGTACACGATCCAGTAATTTGAATGGTGACATCAATTATAGAAGCGGCAGGTTTGGTTCCGGCCTGAGTGTAGGCGGCTTTGGCTACCACGGAAAGGGTGACCTTACAACAACGCGTATTACTACCGATTCCTCAGGAACAAATAACCTGCTGGAAAAAGGCAAGAACAGTTTAAGCGGCACGGGGCCTTATATCGGATGGACAACCGACCTCGATATTACAAGTAAAAATACAATCAGTACTTCACTTCAATATTATGGTTTTTATCAGAACATAAATTCGAGCACGTCAAATTACTACAATAACGAGAACCAATTTAATGCATCGAATAAAACGTCACACGATGAACTTGGTTATGATGCACTGCTGGAGTATCGCCGGGTATTTGAAAACCAGGACAGGGATTGGACGGTCACGTTGCAACATTCCAATAACACGGAGGTGACGGATTATGATGTTGAGCGAATCTACATGCAGCCTGTGCCAGGTAGTATACTTGAGTCGAGTAGAAACGATAATGTGAACAGGGAAACTACTCTCCAGACAGATCTTACGAATCCATTTTCAAAAAAATTCACACTTGAAACAGGAGCCAAAGCACTCATCCGGAATGTGACAAGTGATTCCAAAAAGGATTTCACTTTTCCTACCTGGGGATTTCCGGAATCAAATGTTGTGTCGACATTCAACTACGACCAGAATATATATGCTGCATATGCAGTTGGCGCTTTGAGCCTTAAAAAATTTGGTTGCAAAGTTGGTGCCCGGTTTGAACAAACTGAACTCAAGGGGGACCAGGATTCAGACAGTACAAAATTCACTGGAAATTATAATAACGTGATTCCGAGTGTAGCGGTCTCTTTTAAAGAAGACAAATACCAATTCAAACTGAGCTATACGCAACGCATCCAGCGGCCGTCAGCGAATTTTCTGAATCCATATAGGAATTCAGTTGATGCATATAACATTACCTATGGAAATCCACGACTTGGTGCTGAAACAAGTCACGCATTTGAATTGGGATATTCTTTATTCAAAGAAAAGGCATCGTTCATGATCACAGCATTTCATCGCTTTACGAACAATGCAATTGAACAATACAGCATTGTGAATGGACCTCTATATGAAACTACCTATGACAATATTGGCGAAAACTCTTCCGATGGAGTTAATGTCGGCGGCAATGTCCGCCACCGCGGTTTATCGGTTTCAGTTAATACAAACGTTTTCTACTACGAAGTAAAAAGCACCCATCCGGAAATCAAGGCGCATAATTCAGCGATTAATTACGACATCAATCTCTTCAGCACGCTCAAGATCAATGACCGGTGGAAACTTCAGGCATTTGGTTCTTTTAACGGGCCGAGGTATTCTGTACAGGGTTACACGACTTCATTTTTTTATTACAACGTGAGTGGATACCGGGAATTTAAAAACGGGAAGGGCGGACTTGGCTTCGGTCTTGATAATTTTGCAACACCATACATTCACTTTAAGGGCAAATATGAAGGACCTGATTTTTCCTATACAACTGACAATAAAATTTTCTTTCCGGGCATACGGTTGAATTTTGACTATCGATTCGGTCACATGGATTTTGGTTCCAAGCGGAAAAAGAAGATCAGGAATGACGATCTGAAACAAGGTGAGAATACCGGTTTCGGTGGTGGCGGAGGGGAGGAAAAGTAACGGGGAATTCTTCATCAAACAGAATTGCAAAATCTTATTCGCGGTAACGGTGCATTCATGTATGGGAAAGAAAGGGCAGTGGCCTGGGTAAAAGCTGGCTATATTTTATTGCTATGTGCTTTCAAAATTCGCATCAGCACTTTTTCTTCGCCAGTCAATCCGCTCGTATTTTTATTGCCATGAATTTTGACTGAAGCTGCATATAAACCAAGTTTATTTTCTTCGTATAGCGTGAGCAGCAACGGATTCACATAATATTTTTTGCAGACTGCCCGCGAATTTCCCAGTTGTAGACTTACCTGGTCCAGTACTTCAACAATGTTTTGCTTTGCAGCATTAACTGATTCAGCAATTCCGAGATTTCGTAACGCAGAAAGTGCATTCAATGTTCCTGCCCAAGTACGGAAGTCCTTTGCTGAGAAATCTTTTCCCGTGGCATTCCTGATATATTCGTTTACTTTTCCCGAATCAATTGGATGGTGCGTTCCATCGCCATTCACATATTGAAATAATTCCTTGCCAGGAATTTCACGGCATTGCTTTACAATGCGGGCAAGCTTTTTACTTTTCAACTTGATTGAATGATATACCCCTTTTTTACCGATGAAGGAAAATCGCATGGCATCACCACTAATATTTACATGTTTGTTCTTTAATGTGGTCAAGCCATGCGATCCATATTCTTTTTCATAAGCATGGTTCCCGATGCGAATGTGGGTCTGTTCCAATAAACTTACGATGGTTGCGATAACTTTATCTTGCGAGAGTTCGGTGTTGCCCATGTCTTCCTTTAACCGTGCCCTGAGTTTTGGCAGACAATTACCGAAGTCATACATGCGGTGAAATTTTGTTTCATTACGCAATGAATTCCAGTCAGCATGATACCTGTATTGCTTCCGGTTCCGCGAATCAATTCCAGTCGCCTGCAAATGCCCGTTATGTAATGAAGAGATCCATACATTTTTCCATGCAGGAGGAAGTACTAACTTTTTTATCCGTTCCAGCTGCGCTTTGTCATGAACCCTCTTATTATTTAAGAAATAGGTAAATTTTTTCCCGGACTTTTTACGTTCAATTCCAGATCGGGCATCAGTTACATAGACAAGATCTGCAGCTCTTGCATGTTTCTTGGCCTCTTCCAAAGGACTTATTTCAGTTGCAACTGACTTTTTAACCGAGCGCATACCATTTACTGTTTTCGTCAATGGCATAGCTGAAGCCGTTACTCATTTTATGGATCTGTTTGCCGGTAGCAGGATCTGTAAAAGCTTCTTTTTCATGCACAACAATTCCATTATTTTCATTGGCAAGATAACGCATCAGTGCCATCATGGTGGGCGGAATGTCATGCAACCATTGATTCTCTAATTCTCTCACAAATGCACTACTCATACATTATTTTTTTGCAATTGGAACCGGGGTAATAAGTGCAGGTTATTATCCTAAATTCTTTTCTTAAATATAGTGCTTCCAAGGATAAGCCCGAGAATACACAGCACAATGAAAATGAAGAATAGCGTTTTGGCAACGCCTGCTGCACCGGCTGCAATACCTGTAAATCCAAAGATGGCTGCAACGATTGCAATTACGAAGAAAATAGCTGACCATTTTAGCATAATAATTTGTTTTTAGAATTTGTGGATCAAATAAAAGTATATGCCAAAGCATTTCTTAATTTGATGATATTTAGTCCAAGCAAAGCATTTGAATTGAATTTCGCGCAGTGGCATGTATTTTTTAGGGGAGTGGAAACAATTTACAAATCATTATGAAAAAACAAATTATTCTAATTGCAGCATTCTTCGCTCTCAGTATTGTGGGGAAAAGCCAGACTTTTTCAATCGGTCCGAAGGCAGGCGTCAATATTTCCAACCTGACTAACCTTGATAAGTTGGAGTCGAAGGCCGGATTGATTGCGGGGGGATTCATGATGTATAGCATCATTGAACATTTCGGAATTGGCCTTGACATACTTTATTCTAATGAAGGTGCGAAGTATGTTTACGAGGTGAATGATGGCAATGATTTTACCCGTTACCAATTCAAGGCAGACCTGAATTATTTGCGCTTTAATGTCCCGCTTACTATTTTTCTCTCTAAAAGAGAGCATGCTGTACGTCCAAAAATATTTGCAGGTCCTACTTTCGCATTCTTGCTTTCAGCGAGAAATAAATCTGAGCTAATCAGTTCTTCTAATAATGCGGTATCTACACTCGATGGAACAAAGACAGTAACCGATGATTTCAATCGGGTTGATTTCGGTGGACTGATTGGCGCAGGTATAAATTTCAGGCTTGCTGAATCAGTATGGCTTGATGTAGATGCATCTTATCATGCTGATGGAATTGATATCGTGAAAAATCCGCCTTCAGGTTCAGACCCGGTTCACAATGTTGGACTTGCATTCTCAGCGGGTTTAGGTTTTGGATTTTGAATTAGCGCAGGTTTTTACTAAACCATTGCACACTGGAAGAGACAAGCCTCGGAGAATTTCTCTGGATAACTTGCAGCTTGCCGTCAGGTCGTTCAATTCAAGTAATTATTGAGTAATTTTATTACCTTTATCATTATGAAAAATA
>JBDTTM010000265.1:0-5909 GCA_039930605.1 Bacteroidota bacterium | reverse complement strand
CGGGGTTAGTCAACAAAGAAACAGTAGGCAGAGTACACCGTTAGAGTAAGACTCATTGAAACTAAAGCACTACCAGTTTATGCTTAGTAATTGCAAAGTTGAATAAATTGTGCATTTGCCGTAGCAACATGCTACGGCCAGCGATGAGTTCAGTAAAACAGACATCATAGAACCTTTAGATTCAGTGTGACCCGCTCCAGTGCTTCTTCGTGTTTTAATGACTTCGTGGCTAAAATAACTATTGCACCAAAAACACAAAAGTCATCGTCCCCTTCTGAATATCTGCAGCTTCCGGACTTGCATTGAACTTTGCTTTCATGGCAGCGTCCTTTGCCTTTGCAAAAAGATAGGAACTGGTCGTTGTGGAACCCCGGGCTCCCGGACGGGCTTCTGTCACATTACCGGCTTTGTCAACAGTAATACTCACGACCACTTTTCCTGTTTCCTGCGAACGGTCATCAATACTTGGCTTAAGGAGGAGCTTGCGTCCATTGAGATCAAATGAAACTCCACTCCCTTTTCCCGGACCATTTCCATCACCATCTCCTCCACCGGTTCCCGTTCCTGTACCAGGGCCACCACCCGTTCCATTCTTGCCTGTATACTTCGAATTCGGATCGCCTTGCCTGTCGCCCTGGTCACCAGTACCGGTAGTTGAAGTGCCCTGCGATTTTGAATTGTTAGTTTTACCTTTATATAAAGAACCTGCATCTGCTGTCTTCACAGGTTCTGCCTTTTTCGTTTCAATGATCGGTTTCTTAGCCTCTTTCTTCACTTCCTTTTTTTCACTTTTGTTCATCGCCACAGACTCTTCATCTTCCTGGGTGGAAACTTTTTCATCAGGAGAAGGTTGAGGAGTGGCTTTTACAGGCTGCGGATCAGGCGTCACGGTTAAACTCATCGGTTGTACATCACCGGAAGCTGCATCTATATAACCGATGTTGACCAACACTCCGCCTCCACCTCCTGATTCAGGGAATGGCGGCACGGGCGTAGTCATCACAAAAAAAAGCAACAATAGAAAAAGTGCTCCGTGGATAATGACAGAAATGATTAAAGACCTTGAGCGGATTTCTGCGTTCACTTTATTTTTTTGTCATATTACCTGACGTGGAAGTAGCCAGCACCATTTTTATTTTCAACCGGTTGCCGATGTCGAGAATGTCTACCAGGTTTTGAACTTCCACCGTCTTATCCATTTTCAATAAAGCTGTGGGATCTGTCTGGTCCTTGATAATTGCTTTCAATGTCTCTTCTATCAGCTCTGCAGAAACAGGTGTGTTGTTTACCGCATATTGCAAATCACTCGTTACAGAAATGGTGATTGGATGTTTAATACTTTGTGTACTTGCCTTGGAATTGGGAAGTAACAGCTTCAACACATTTGGAGTGGCCAGGGTTGAAGTTATAAGGAAGAACAGCAACAGGAAGAACATGATGTCGCTCAATGAAGCGGTATAAACTTCTGTAATTCGTTCTCTTCTTTTTCTTAGATTCATTTAAATGAGATATGAGTTCCGATAGCTATCGGGATGATAAACAGCCAACCACTACTTAACGGGTTCTTCGAGGAGATCCATAAAACCTACTGCATTCATTTCCATGTCATGCACTACGCGGTCGATACGGTGTATCAGGAACTGGTAGCCGGCATAAGCCATGATACCCACGAGCAAACCTGCTGCGCTGGCAATCATCTTTACATACAATCCGCCTGATATGGTGCCAATCTCAAGACTGTTCTGCAAATTAATTTCATAAAATATTTTGATTACACCGAAGATAGTTCCTAGGAATCCAAACATGGGCGCAAGTCCGGCAATCGTACTCATGATACCGAGGTTCTTCTCCATGTTGTACACTTCCAGCTTGCCGACGTTTTCAATGGCGCCTTCAATTTCACTGATAGGTTTTCCCAGACGCATCAAACCCTTTCCAACCATTCTTGCAACAGGGCCTTTGGTGTTTTTGCAAAGTGATTTTGCTGCATCAATGTTTCCACTGTGTACGTGATCACGAATCTGGTTCATGAAATTCTGATCCACCTTCGAAAATTTCTGAATCGTAAAAAATCGTTCAAAAAATATGTAAACCGACATAATCGACAGGATGGCAATCGGGTATAAAATAGGTCCGCCCTTTACAGCCATGTCCCAGAGGGAAATTGATTGTTCAACCGGCTTGTCAACGGCGGCAACAACCTTGTTCAGAGAGTCGCCTGTAGCTTGTGTGATTTGAAGAAGGATTCCGAGCATTTAGTTTTAAAGTTTTGGAAGTCAAAGGTAGACGTGCCAAGTGCAGCACCCGCTATTGAGCACTGCACTTTTAAACATTGTTTTGTTAGTTTAAACGTTTGGCAGAATCAATTATTTGAGGCTGAATGAAACCGGCATTACAAAAGAAGTTTTCACTTTCTGGTTGTGGTACCTACCGGGTTTCCAATCGGGCATGAGACCGATTACCCTTATCACTTCTTCATCGATTCCATAACCCAGGCTGTGCATGATCCTGATGCTTTCTGTTTTTCCCTGTTCATTGATGACGAAGCTTACATATACTTTTCCGGTAATACTAAAATCCCATGCCTGACCGGGATATTGAATGTTATCGCCCATGAATTTCAGTAATGCCTTTTCTCCCCCGGGAAATTCAGGTATAACTTCAACAGTTGCTATGGACATGGGCTCAGACGACACCGAATCAGTATCAAAGCCATTTCCGTCCGCCAATAATGTACTGTCATTTCCTGTCAAAACATTTGCAGCACCTGAATTTTGAGAAGAGGAAGGGTCAGGGTCTGCTGGTTTTTGCTCAGGAATTTTTTTCTCTTCTGCTTTACTCACTACTTTATATGTTGCATCAGTTGAAACTGTATTTGTTTTAGGCGCAGGAATTGAATGTGGTTTTACTTCATTCTCTATGACAAATGTTCTATTGAAATCGTAAACAAGTCCATCGTCCTGCATTTTGGGTTTTAATTTCTCTCGTAGAATTTGTGTGAGCGCATACGGAACCAGGAAAAAGAAACCGGCGATCAACAAAGCAAGTCCGAAGGATCTGACCAACCGCTTCTCATAGTTAACCCTTAAATCATAGGCACCATATTCTTTGTTACGGTTTTCGAAAAGCATTTCGATGTAAGAAGATGATTGTTTTTTCATAATCGTATAATTTGACGGGAAGATTTGCGGAATAAGAAGATTCCACAATTCAATCCGTCATCATTCGGTCAGAAAAAAATTCTAAGGATGCCAGCCCAGTATCAAATGCTGAAGCCAGAAGCCGATTCCATAGCTGATGATTACATGCCATCCGCTTTTGACCCAGAGAAATACCGATCGCGATTCTGGAAAAATGTTGCTGATGGCCACACCTGCTGAGGAGCCAAACCAGATCATAGAGCCGCCGAACCCAACTGCATAAGCGAGCATGCTCCAATCATAACCGCCGGATTCAATCGCAAGTTTGGTGAGGGGAATATTGTCAAATACGGAAGACAGTATTCCCAGTAGGAAAGTTGAACCCGTGGTCGGTGCCGGTAAATCACTGACCGGAAGAAGTGAAGCTGCGAGAACGAGTGCCATTAAAAAGAATGTTCCTCTTAATGATTGCCTGATAACAGCAACGGGGATTTTCCTGAGAAAGGAAGAAATCACAAGCATGACCCAGAGTCCCAAAGCCGGAAAATCAAATAATATATTGGCAGAAACCGTTCCGGCCAGCATTAAAATGACAATGAGCAATCTCGTTTTATCAACCGGAAAATTTTCCAGCTCATCCTTAAGAATTACCTGGTGTTTATCCTGTTGCCTGGCGGCAATAATTGCGAAGCAAAAGAAACTGGAGAATGCAGCAAGGTATGCGCCGACTATTTTTAGCGGTGGAATTCCTGAAATCCACATCATCGTTGTAGTTGTATCTCCGATTACACTTCCGGAGCCACCGGCATTCGCGGCAGCAACGATTGCAACGATAAATCCAATATGCACTTTACCCTTAAATACGACCGAAGCTACTGCACCGCCAATCATGGCCGCAGCGATATTGTCGAGGAACGAGGACAGTACGAAAACAATCGCAAGCAGTACAAACCCACCTTTCCAGTCATCAGGCAGGAAGAGGGGAAGGTGCTGTGGGACTCCTGAATCTGTGAAGTGTTTTGACAAAACCTCAAACCCCGTAAGTAATCCTAACAGGTTCAAGAGAATCCGCCATTCGCCTTCATGTCCATCATGTCCAATGAGGTGACTCCATATTGAAAAATCTCCTCCAAAATATTTTAGTACAACAAGTACAAATAACCCCGCCAAGGCACATTCAAGTGAACGTTTGTGAAAAATGGCAATTGAGACGAGCGTTAGAACGAAAACAATAAAAGCGATGACATTCATTGATTAGACCTCACTTTTATTTTGAGCAGGGATTCTTTCCAGGTAAACAGAAGTAGAAGGAAAAGCAAATGAGCAACCGTTTTTCTCCACGATATTCATAATTGCAAGGTTAATCTCTTCATTAATCTCCAGGTATTTTTCATAGTCAGGGTTGGTAATGAAATAATTGACCAGGATGTCGAGCGAACTTGAGCTGAAATCTCTAAAATGCACATTCACTTTTTCGCTCACAAGAGGATGGTTGTGCAGCAAACTCCTGATTTCCGCTGAAATCTTAAGAATGTTTTCAGTGGATGTTCCATAAGTTAAGCCGATAGTAAAGCGAACTCTCCGGAGAACACGTTCGTCCTCATTAACAAGTTCAGCATCAATCATTTTTTTATTTGGAAGAATGACCAGTGATTTATTCAAAGAGCGTAATCGGGTTGTGCGTATTCCCACACTCTCTACAATTCCCTCTACCCCGCCTACCCTTATCTGGTCACCCACTTTAAATGGTTTATCCAGAAATATCGTAAAAGATCCCAATAAATTTTCCAGGGTTTCTTTGGCGGCGAGTGCAAATGCAAGTCCACCGATACCCAATCCAGTTACCAGAGAAACAACATCAAGGTTAAACCCGACTGCGATTGCTGCAAAAAGGCATACGATAGCCAGAATTACCTTGACCACTTCCCTTGTAAAAAGCACGAGCTGATCGTCCATTTTAGACTCCGTTAAAGACGCTTTATACAGAAAGACGCGAGCCACAAAATCGGTCAGGCGAAGGATGACCCAGGCAATAGAAAGGATGATGGCGACATCAAAAAGGCGGAAGATGATCATTCTGATACCAAATACATTCTGAGGATCAATCTGCCATTCCTGCGGAAATACAAGCCTGTCGAAAGCAAGATAAAAAGTGATAACAAGCACGAAAACAGAAAGTGGCTGGGTAAGTAATTCAAGGAATTTCTCTACCCCTACTGCTCTTGTTTTCCTCCCGAAGCAGGCAAATAATAAGCGTGAAAAGAGACTTGAAATGATCCGTTTGAAGAGAATTCCGGCCAACAGGATACCTCCAAACCACAAATAGCTTTCAATTGCATTCCCTAAAAACCGCTGTTGTAAAAAGTCATAAGTGTTCATCATTCAGACCTTCATTTAGGCGGCAAAAGTAACAGTAATTGGGAAGGACAAGCATGCCGGTCCGGGATAAACTTTTTTTTGGAAACCTCAATTAAGTTATTGTAAATTTGAATTCGACAATTTAAGTTTGCAACTCAATAAAACTATTAATCATGGCAACAAAGAAAAAAGCTGCTAAAAAGCCGAAAGCAAAAAAAACGGTAAAGAAAAAAGCTGCGCCTAAGAAATCGAAAAAAGGTTCTGCTAAAAAGAAAGTGGTAAAGAAGAAAGTCGCTGCGCCGAAAGCAAAGAAAAAAATCGTTGCGAAAAAAGCTGCGCCCAAAAAGAAAGTAGTCGCAAAAAAACCTGCCGCTAAAAAACCTGCACCAAGAAGAATGGTTGAATCGAAAA
>JBDTTM010000264.1:0-5932 GCA_039930605.1 Bacteroidota bacterium | reverse complement strand
AAGATGGAAAGTTTCAACAAGATTCCTGTGCCAAATCAGATTATTCTGAAGCCTGGCGAATCTGGAGAAACGCAGATTTAATAGTTGCAGCCAAACATGAATATTCCAGTGAAAGCAATGATATTTTTCTCCAGGACTTGTTTTATTATGAAAACAATGGAGAATTATTTTGTAAGGATGCGTTTGTAAGTTTTCTTAACTCAATATGTACGGATAAAGGGCTAATTCATAATAAGACTTATTATTATGATAAAGGAAATATTGTAGATTCATCAAACGCTCTTTACGATTCAGATAATATAAAGTATGGAATGGATTCATGTCTTATTCCTTACTCCATTCAAGAAGAATTACCAGCCAATACTGATCAACTTAAGCAAAGTTTAGACGCAGGGATAAAATAATCTTTAAATCTGAATAATCAATGGGGCAAATATTTTTTTTATAATATAATATTTGCATTAGAATAATGATTATCTCTGCATAATATTTACTCAATATATCAATAATTTACTTTTAAAATCCTATCCAGGTATCATGAAAAAAATTTACACATTACTCATCATGGCACTCTGCTGCCAGGTGAACGCACAAACTGTGAGTCCTTCAGTGATCGCATCATCAGGAGGATTTGCTTCAGGCGCATCAGGTCAATTATCGTACACAACCGGTGAAATGACCATGGTTCAAACTATAAACGGCGCAGGTAATTACCTCACCCAGGGATTTCAGCAGCCGTTTGATTTCAATGTTGCTGTTGAAGAATTAACATCTGAAGATAATAATGCAAATGTATTCCCTAATCCTGGAAATGGATTGTTCGAGATGGATCTGTTTGCATTGAAAACCGCAACGGGGGTTTTAAAAGTTTATGACAACCTGGGACAATGTGTGCTGCAAAAAAACATAAACATTGAAACGGGTGATCAGAAATTTAAAATTGATTTATCTGGTTTTAGCAACGGCATTTATTTATTTGAAGCTTTAAATATTTATGATAACAAATCCTATTCAAAAAAAATTCAACTAATCCATTAAATAATCTAAACCATCTAAACAATGTAAATTATGAAAAAAAATATTTTAATACTCGTTATAATAGTTGTATCAACTATTTGCGTTAATGCTCAAATCCCTGACCTGATGAATTATCAGGCAATTGCGCGCACTGGTGCGGGTAATTTAATGGCAAATGCAAACATTGGAATTCAAATCACCATAACTGATGGTAGTGGAGGCACAGTTCTTTATCAGGAAAGACATTTTCCAACAACTAACCAGTTTGGATTATTTACATTATCAATTGGCAGCGGAACGGTAATAACCGGAACCTTTTCAACTATTAGCTGGGAAAGTGTAAGCGCATTTATGCAAGTTGAAATGGATCCGGCTGGAGGTAGTAATTATACAACTTCGGGTATTTCGCAATTGTTGAGTGTACCATACGCTTTGTATTCTTCAAAAGCGATTACAAGTGACCAGTGGAATAATAGCGGCAGTAATTTAGTTAATACAAACTTGGGAAACGTTGTGGTTGGATTAGGTGTAACAACAACAGCTAAATTGAATGTTGGGCAAAATGTTGCAGGGGACGGAATTAAATGTTATGTCAATACTTCTTCGATAAATGATAATTTAATAAATGCCGGTAGTAACGTATCAGGAAGTTTTTCTGTAAGGGGAAGCGGGGATGTAGGAATTGGTGTTTTAGCAAATCCAGAACAACAACTTTCAGTTCAGAAAGGAATGAATATTGACCAGGCTGCTGCAAACGACGGAACTTTAAGTTCTACCTCTCCTGGCTTGAGATTTGGATCTAATTCAAGTGAAGCAATCGCTTCCAAACGTACTTCAGGAACTAATCAATATGGTTTGGATTTCTATACCGGGGGCGTAAATAGAATGACTATAACAAACGGAGGAAGAATTGGGATCGGAACAATTACACCTGGAGGTGGTGACCTAGAAATAGGTTCAAACATTATAGCGTCAGTCAAAAATGTTCGATTAAATACTTCTGCAAATATTGGAAGTGGCTATGATATTAACGTGGGAAACTTAGAAAACAGTTTACGTATATGGTGCTCTGGCACTTATATTAGATTTGGCTCTTCTGCAGATGCGTTTGCAACTACACCAATTGATTACCTCGCTTTTGAACCGGGCGTATCATTTCATCCTTATACAGATAATTCGATGTCTCTTGGTATATCCACTAATCGTTGGACAGCGGTATATGCGGTGAATGGAACAATTCAAACCTCTGATATTAGTCACAAAAAAAACATTAAAACTTTAAGTTATGGATTGAAGGAAGTGCTCGAACTTAAACCTGTATCTTATCAATGGAAAGATGAAAAGAACTACTTAGGTACGGGTGTGAATTTAGGTTTTATTGCTCAGGAACTTGAAAAAGTAGTCCCGGATGCTGTCGTTCACACCATTAATCAGAAGGATAAGGAAACAGGAAACGAACCCGTTGAAAAGGATAGTTATGGAATTAAATACTCAGAGTTAGTGCCTGTATTAGTTAATGCAATTCAAGAGCAGCAAGCACAAATTGAAAAATTAAATTCAAAGATTGGTGATTTACAACATCAAATAATCCTAATATCTACTAAATAATTATTGTAAATATGACCCTGTTCATTCCGATGCCTGCTTTAATTTGAGGTGTGTGGTTTTCCCAATAATTGCATTGTATCCGGAAAGTCTCTTAAATTTGAATTTCTTAAACCAAAATTAACATACATTCTAGCTAAGAATTTCAGAATCAAGTTTAGCATACCAGGTGAGGTAGAAAAATCTACAGAAGAAATGGGAAATTATTTCTATCGCAAAACTTAGGGTAGGGTAGGAGAAGAGAAAAGTATTGATGCTTATAACCAAAGTGGTTTACCACAGGAATTTTCTATTGTCTTAAAAATAGGTTCAAAATTCTGATAACAGACAACTGTCTTAAGATCCTGAAAAGGTTGCGGGTTATGAAAGATATTCGATTATGATCAGGAACCCACACACTGTTGTCCTTAAAAGGAATTTGATGTTGAGCTTGTTTATCTTCTCTAATATATGGTTAAATCAATCTGTTCCGGACTCAAGGAAGGAAATTGGCTTTTAGTTTCTCAATACCCTGAAGAAAATTATATGCTCAGCACATATTAGTTAGATTACTACGACTATTTATCGGGAACAATAGTTATAGTGAGAATTTGGTAAGAGGAGCAAACATCTAAACAGAATATTTTATTTTTTAGCATAAAGGAATTCGATTATTTTTGATGCAATTCACTCATTGTCAGATTTCATTTTAAATCGGTGATAAAATTTTATACCCAGCCATTGAATTTTTATGCACTCATAAACGGTGCTGAGTTCTTGTGCCCCCAAAAATGTGAAAACAAAAAATATAATCGCCCCGGAAAATGCAAAATCTGCGACCGCAACCTGGTTGAAACCATACTTACATGTACACTCAAAGATTCCATTGCCCAGCGCTTACACCTGATATTAATTACAAATATTGGGGAATGCCGCTTTGACAAGCAGTTCGGCAACCTGATATGGGATTATGATTTTGAAAACATTCCCAATATCAATGCCTGGAAAGATATGATGACTAAAGCTGTAAAGGAGGCCGTCGAGATGTTTGAAATCCGCCTGATCAATATTAAAACTTCCCTTGATGTTGCCGAAGAAGAGTTTGTGGATAAGGAAAAACTCTCCATGAAAAAGCTGAAGAAAAAGGTGATGATAAAAATTCAGGCTAACATCAAAAAAACAAATGAGCGGTTTTTCTTCCAGGAAATCTTGTATGTAAGTCCGCTTTGGATAGATTAGGAAGAAATACTGAAACTTAAAAATTTCGGATTTATTTTCAGGGAAAATATGCTTCTATGAATAACTTAAAAGAATTGAGCGTTGAAAACATCCGGAGCCGGATGATAAAGAATGCGGCGCGGATATGGGGCGTGGAGGGGGATGATATTGAATCTACATTTGATCCTATCGTTTCAATGCTGATTGAAGCATGTGCATTTGAACTGAGTAAAGTAAACGGAGAAATTGCAGATACTCAGTTAAGGATATTGAAAAGACTGGCACAGGTACTTTCTCCGGATACCTTTACCGGAGCGCAGCCTGCATTTGCTGTTGCCCACGCAAGAGCAGCTGATCCAGAAACAAAGCTTACTCCTGACGTTCAGTTTTTCGCACAACAAAAAATCATCACCGCAGAACAAAAGGAAGTGGTGAAGGATATCTATTTCTCCCCGGCAGGTGCTGTGAAGGTTTTTGACACTGATATTAAATTCATGGCGGTGGGGAAAGCCATTTACGAGTACAGAACGCCTTCCTCCAAAAATTTGTTGGCGGAGGAAAAATCCGGCAATTCCCTGCCAGCACACCATGTATGGATGGCTGTTGAATGTAACCAAAAAATAAAATCGCTTGATAATTTTTCATTTTACTTCGATTGGAAAAATGATCCTGAAAAAGATAATTACATCAGCTTGCTTCCGCTGGTAAAATGGAACTGCAACAACAGGGAACTGGATTGTGTACATGGTATCTCACAAAGCGGAATGGAAGAGACTGCAAGGCGAAGGGGTATTGATGAACAGTATGACGTGTCAAACCGAATCGAAAAATATGTGCAAGGCATTTTTGATCGTAATTTTTTTACTATACAGGATGATGGATTCAGATTCAGTATCTCTGATTTAGTTCCTGATGAGTTGCAACGGGTTTTTTCCAATGATACAATTGAAAAGCTCGCAGGAAGCTTTGTTTGGATAAAACTCGTTTTCCCGGGAGCAATGAAATTGAATGTACTTGGCGACATGTATATTTCAATGAACTCATTTCCTGTCATTAACCGCAGGGTTAACAAAATTACCTACCAGCTTCGTAGCAATCTCAATATCGTCCCATTAAAAACAGATGAAGTATTTTTTGATATGATTCACATTCAGAATTCTGAAGGTGATTTTTTTAAATCGAATCCTCTCGGAAGCGGTTTTAATAATGAAGCAGGTTCCTATACGCTCCGCTATGGCGGTGTAGAACGGTTCGACAAACGTGCCGCCACTGAATTTCTGACGACGACACTAGACCTGTTGCGCGATGAGAGTGCCTCCTACAGTTCCCTGGGAAATGATTTCATTAATACACACATCAGCCAGATCAACCAGGCCATTGCCATGATAGAGAAAAGACTAAACGACAAGGGTGAAACAACGAACCCTTCACACTTTATCATAATCAATCCTGTTAAGCAGCATGAAAATGTCTTCATCAGGTTCTGGTCAACTTTTGGAGTTGAAGGCAATGCTGTTAAGGCTGGCTCAAAGCTGACACTGAGTTCTGGCGGGATGTTGCAATCTTCTTCTTCAATGCTACTGAGCACCTCTACAGGTGGGAAAAAAGCTCTCGGTGGGAGTGAGAAAATTACTGCATTTAAAAGAGCCATTCTCACCCACGATAGAATTGTAACACAGGAAGATATTCTTACATTTTGTCATCACGAACTGAATAATCTTGCTTCCCGGATTGAAATAAAAAAGAACTGGCAGCTTTCACCGATGCCTTTTAACGGAATGACGCGTATTATTGAAATCCATATAATTCCAAATCAGGGTGACAGGATCTCTGCTGCTGAATGGGATGACCTCGCAAGGGAACTGCAGGTTAAAATTACCACTCACTCCAACGAACTGATTCCTTTTAAAGTGCTGATAGATAGATTTAACTAACCAAATACGGGCATGACCGGAGAAGATATTGTTTCCATAATCAATGAACTGCCAATGGACCTGCGGGTAGAGATCGTTGTAAGCGATTTGATTGCATCCGGCTTTGATGCCGACGATCTATTGATTAACCCCGTCGGAATTTTCCAACGCAGATTCAATAAGGATATTGTAAATTCAGA
>JBDTTM010000263.1:0-5966 GCA_039930605.1 Bacteroidota bacterium | reverse complement strand
AAAAAGCCATTCATGAAATATGTGAAGCGCAAAAGTTTGACGCGTCCAAATTCAAAACCCGTTTTGCCTGCGAAGTAAAGGGGTTTAATCCCGAAGATTATTTTGAACGCAAAGAAGCCCGTAAGCTGGACGGATTCTCCCACTATGCATTGGTGGTTGCAGAACAGGCCGTGAAAGATTCCGGCATGGATAAGGAAAAAATAGACCATAACAAAGTCGGTGTGATCTGGGGCAGCGGCATCGGCGGATTGAAAACATTCCAGGATGAAGTGATCAACTTCGCTAAAGGGGACGGAACGCCGCGTTTCAATCCTTTCTTTATCCCGAAGATGATTGCTGATATCGCCAGCGGACACATCTCCATCAAATACGGTTTCCGCGGACCCAATTTTACCACGGTATCTGCCTGTGCTTCTTCAACCAATGCATTGATAGATGCTTTTACCTACATCCGTATGGGAAAAGCAAACATGATCATCAGCGGTGGATCAGAATCAACGGTGAATGAAACATGTGTGGGCGGATTCAATGCTTTGCAGGCACTCAGCCAGCGCAATGATGATCCGGCAACAGCTTCACGTCCGTTCGATCTCGACCGCGATGGTTTTGTAATGGGCGAAGGAGCAGGATGTATCATCCTCGAAGAACTGGAACATGCAAAAGCGCGCGGCGCAAAAATTTATGCTGAAGTAGTCGGCGGTGGCATGGGCGCTGATGCCTATCACATGACTGCACCACATCCTGACGGACTGGGCGCGGCCAACGTAATGCGCGCTGCACTGGAAGATGCGGAGATGACGATTGCCGATATTGATTACATCAATGTTCATGGCACCTCAACACCAATCGGAGATCCGCAGGAAATAAAAGCGATACAAACTGTTTTCGGAGAAGATGCCTACCGGGTCAACATCAGCTCTACCAAATCCATGACAGGACATTTATTGGGAGCAGCAGGTGCAATTGAAGCCATTGCCTCTATCATGGCTGTGGTGCATGATACCATTCCTCCAACGATCAACCATTTCACGGACGATCCTGTTTTTGACAAGAAGCTGAACCTCACTTTTATGAAAGCGCAAAAAAGAACTGTGCGAGCTGCACTGAGTAATACTTTTGGGTTTGGGGGACATAATGCTTCGATCATTGTGAAGAAATACGAAGAGTAAGCGAAACCAATTTTAAGTTTTAACAACCACAATTTTAGTATCGGAAGTTGGGCTCTTTTATTATTTTTCTGTTTCAATCTTTTGAAGCGCATATTCCAGTTCATCCGCACACTCCCGCCCGTCATTTTGCCGGGGCTATTTTAGTATACATCCAACTTCTAAAACAGGAAACCGGAATGACGTTGCTAAGGAATATTTGCCTGTCGAAATGAGATCCAGACACGATAACCTAATCTCCAGGAATTAAATGCTTTAACTTCACATATTCTTTTACTGTCGGAAACTTCACCGTGTTTTCGTTGCGGATAGAAGGGGAGTTCAGTGAGGAACCTGGTGCTGAAGTAGGAATTAAAAATCGAATTCATATCTTTAACTCCTGAAGAGTAAATGGTGTTTAAAGGGCATTGAACTTGATAAATTAAAGCAAAAAAATAAAATGAAAAAAGTTTTACTGATTTGTACCATGATTTTTCAGGGGATATGTATTTCCAAAGCACAGCTAACACATTCTCTCGATCAACATCCCGAGAAGGGAATCCTTCCTTACAACGCTCCATGTACTGATTGTGTGGAAGACCTTACCATGCGCACTGGTAACACCCGCGAATTTTTTAAGAAGGAAAAAGGCGAAAGCAAAACAATTTACAAGCAGCAATCGCTTGGCGATATGAACTTCAAAGATGCAAACGGATACTGGATAACCAACGATCCGCGATTGAAAGAAGAGAGCCCAAATTTATTTACAGCAAGGCAGCAAGTTTCTCCTGTGGTTATTGATCTTCAGAATAAAATTTTTTCTGTTACAAATGCAGGAAAAGAATTCCGCTTCAATAAAAATATTTCGCTGGTTCATATAAGCGCAGCAGGAGTAGAAACTAATTTAGGACTGGGAGATTGGAGCCGGGTTTCTAAATCATGGAACTATACTCAAACCACCATTCTTGTTCAGGATTTTTATTCGGGCATAGATTTGCAATTCGTAACCTGTTTTGGGAGCGTGGAAACAAATTTTATTGTGAAAAACAGATTGGCGTTTACTGACGGATGGCTTATGATGAAGCAACAAATGGAAATTCCCGAAGGATTAAAAACCGATCTCTCGGCATCAACTTTAATTGATGCAGAAAAAAGAACAGGTATGATTCTGATAAAAGGCGCTAATGAAGAAAACTATTTTTATTTTAGAAAAAGTTTTGTTCACGATGCAAATGAAGCTTATGAAAAAAATGCCGAGATGCCTTTTACAATTACCAAAAACTCGTTAACTTATTTCGTACCTGTCAGTTTCCTTAATTATGACAATACGTTATATCCTGTTACAATTGATCCGTTGGTTTCTTCCTCTATAACCATTCCCCGGTCAGCCATTACCGGTTCAGGATATACTACTGTATGCGATTCGTTTGGCTGCAGTTATTTTATGAATGGCTTACCGGTTCCCGCAAATTGCACGGTAACCAATATAAATGAATATTTTACTTATCAGGCCCTTCTGCCTTGTGTTAAGGATGATGGGGGAATTAGTTTTACCATGACTTCTTCACTTGGCTCATGCGATACAAGACATTTTTCCTGCCCTGGAACATCGGTTGGTCTTTGTACTATTACGAATAACAATCTACTTATGATACCTCCTTCTGTAGCCCCCTGTATTCCAGCGCCACAATGCGTAACATATAATCTTGACTTTGAAATGAAATTCAGAAGATGCAATCAAATTCCTATTGGTGGCTGCGATTCTACATGCATCAAGCAATACACAGAATGGATAATGACTATAGAAGGGCACACGTTGGAAGTAGGTTCGCAATACTTACCTTCTTATATCTGTGGTGACAGTGCTACAATTGGCTTAGGCCAACTTTATGGCGTACCACCTTATACTTATTTATGGAGCCCGAGCGGAGATACTACACCTACAACTGTAATTACTCCCAACGGTTCAACACAGTATTCAGTTGTTGTTACTGATGCATGTGGAAATGCCGATTCAGCAAGCAAAGTGATAGATGCAATACATTATTATAATCCCGGATTTGTGATTTCGCCTTACGATACTGTATGTCCAGGGCAGCAGGTAACACTTATTTCAAATTCTCCTGATACGTTGTGCACCTGGCGTATTTATTCCGATTCTTTAATCTATTTACCCTATGTAACTCAAGTAACTTTTAATGCACCCCTGCTAAGCGATAGTTGCATTATAATTTTTGATTTCGTAGTTGATTCGGCTGGATATGGCTGCGGTTTTTTTGATACCTCACGCATAGTAGTGCAAAATCCTTCTGCATATTTTACGGTTGCGCCCGATACAACTACAGCACACAACTGGTTTGCCATAAACCAGTCAGCATGGGTTGGTCCGCTTAGTTACGTTTGGTATTGGGGAGATGGAGATTCTTCCATCGGTGCATACCCTTCACATATTTATGCAGATACGGGCTACTATAATATTTGCCTTACTGTAACAGACACGGCAGGTTGCACCACCACTTATTGTGATTCTTCCGTTTATCTTTTCAGAAGCGCAAGCAGCAATACGATGGTAACTATAAATGTGGTGTCGCAAATACTAACAGATGTTGCAGCGCATGGAGTAAACGAGAACGGATTTTCTATTTTTCCTAACCCTTCAAGTGGAGAGTTTGCAGTAAAGAGTTCGCAGTTGGGAGAAAAAACGGTAGAGATTTACAATGTACTGGGAGAAAAAATGTACAGCGAGCCACTCAACAGTCGAGCATCGTGCATTGTACATTGTGCATTGCCTTCCGGCATTTATTTTGTAAAAGTGAGTGGGGAGAAAGGCAGCGCGGCGAGGAAACTGGTAGTAGAATAAGAATTTCAATGCAGTCACTTGTTCTAACGAAGCTTGTGCGAGGAAACACCTGATGGGAAACGCGGAATCCGAATAATTCAAAAGAATGTAATACAGTTTTTGACTATGAGCTGAGTTTTTTATCAGTTAGCTTATGTAAACGGTCTCATGATTACAGAATTCCTATCACATTTTTTTTACTATTTCTTTTACTATTAACTGAAAATTCCCGTAGGTTTGCTTTTCAACAAATTCTATGAGAAAGTTTATACTGTTATCTCTTATCTCAACCATTGGAGTATTTCATTCCAACGCCCAGGTTTTCACCACTAAATCGGGCAGCGCAACTTTCTTCAGCGAATCGCCACTGGAAAATATTGAAGCAACGAGCAACAACATCCAGAGCATTCTGAATACTTCTACGAAGAGTATCGCATTTATCATTTCAATCCGTAGTTTTAAGTTTGAAAAGGACCTGATGCAGGAACACTTCAATGAGAAATATATGGAAAGTGATAAATATCCGAATGCTACTTTCAGCGGAAAAATAAATGAAGACTTTGACCTGACTAAAGACGGTAGTTACAACGTGACCTCTACAGGAAAAATCGCCATGCACGGACAGGAAAAAGAAATTACCACGCCCGGTGTATTTACAGTAAAGGATGGTGAAGCAACGATGCAAAGTAATTTTCCCCTTGCTGTCAGCGATTTTAAAATTGAAATTCCTCAACTCCTCTTTCATAATATTGCTGATACGGTTGCTGTTAAAGTGAATGTGACCTACCAGGCCTACAAAAAATAAACTGACGTATGAAAAAAATATTACTTGTACTTCTCACTCTTTTCTCAACTACACTCTTTGCACAGGATGACTTATTGAAACAGCTTCAAAGTCAAACGCCACCCAAAAAAGAACCGGTCATTGCCACCTTCAAAGGATTTAAGATCATCAACATCGAAACCAATGAAACAACTCCGAAAGGAAACCTTGATTTTCGTGTTGGTCACCTTTTCGGAAATGTAGGTGGGGCCAGTGGCGGCGGACTGCATAATTTTTATGGGCTGGATGCATCAGCAGATATCCGCATTGCATTTCATTACGGCATTACACGCTGTCTCAGCATTGGACTTGCTCACATCAAGCGCAACGAAACTTTTGAAGGAATTGCCAAACTGAAATTGCTGGAGCAGAAGACCAATGGCGGCAGCCCTCTCTCAATTGCATTATACGGGGAAACAACCTTTACTGTTAAGGATGAGAAAACCCACCTGTCAGAAAAGCTTGACAATAGCGCTCACCGTTTAGGATATTGCGCACAATTAATTCTTGCACGTAAATTCGGTTCACGATTTTCATTCGTACTGGCCCCCACATGGGTACACCACAACATTGTTGATCCTAAAGACAGCAATGACGTATTCAGCATTGGTGCAGGTTTCCGGTTGAAGGTGACGAGGAGTTCAGCAATCGTCGCAGATTATTTTTTCAACCTCGCACCCACCAACCTGGAAGACCATTATTCCCCTATTGGTATCGGCTGGGAAATTGAAACCGGTGGTCACGTATTTACGATCATGTGGACTAATGCCTCCGGATTGGCAGAGGCGGATTTTATTCCGAACACAAAAGACACCT
This sequence comes from Bacteroidota bacterium, assembly GCA_039930605.1. Taxonomy (GTDB): domain Bacteria; phylum Bacteroidota; class Bacteroidia; order AKYH767-A; family 2013-40CM-41-45; genus JAPLDB01. The sequence continues at coordinate 343 of JBDTTM010000263.1, read as the reverse complement.
GGGAACGCGGTGGAATCAAGCTTAGCTTTAATATCTCGAGGATGTTTAAGGTCGCGAACTAGTGAACTGAAATTATTGCCACGAAGGCAAAGACCTTGCTCCGCCTGCTGTCGCTGAAGCTTTAGCATAAGCACCTAACCGCGTGCGCTATAGCGGTGGCGCAAGCTTCACGAAGGCGAGGCACTAAGAAACCCTAAAAATATTCTTGATTTTTTTCCCGCATCACTGTCGGCAAACCTGCTAGCTATAAACAACAAATTGCCATAGATTCTCAGATCTAAAACATCTCAATGAATGACCCCGCAGCAAGCTGCGAGGTATCCGGTAAATGATGCCACGAATT